>DAHUXR010000113.1 GCA_027307045.1 Acidobacteriaceae bacterium | reverse complement strand
CATTCCAATGTACTGAAAGCATGACGAAGCCGTTGCGTAGCTTTGGTCTCCCCGCCACCGGAACCGATGATTTCCACTATTGGAATCTGCACCGCTGCAAGGACTTTGTCGATGTCCGCCAAGGCGTTCGGAAAGTCCTTCTCGAGAATGGCAGCTGCGTGAGACTCAAACTGAATTTCGAAACTCTGCGCTCTTAATTGCTCTAGCAACTGAATAGCCTTTCTGGGTCTCAGTTGGATCTTACCCGAACCCGGCCACGATGCTTCTTATGCCATTAAAAAGCCTGTGTATTGTCTGGATTCTCTTGTGACGGTCGATTTGGAAGCTGTTTTGAGCCGACGCCTCTCCCTATCACTGTCATCTTTTCGACTCGCCCTTGGTACGCCTGCCCTCGCAAAGCTCGGGTCTGGCTTCCCGCCGGGCTCACTCAAGATGAGCGAGGAGAGGAGGGCATCGCTGCCGCAAGCCTAAAGATTTGCTCCTCGATGGATGCAGCAATCAGGGATTTGTTTCTGGATGCTGGACGTTATCGGCGGCGATTGTATTTCTTCATCGGGAACTTTGGTCAAGACTTTTCTCGCCTAAAGGGCAGCGGAGCAGATCCTTCGCCCTCGCACGCAAGCTGTGTTGCAGCATTGGACAGCTCGTCAGTGCTCGGCCTCAGGATGGCATGTCACGGAGGATGGATTTCTGCAAAAGCTTGGAGCAATACGCCTGACTCGGGCAGAGACGGGAGTGCCTGATCCACAAAATTAAATTAGTCGCAGGCGAGGGCTTCTTTGCCCCAGCAAGCCAAAAACGGGCTTGCCGGGGGCCCCGGCCTGCGGTCCACAGTTTTTGTGGATGGCACGTCGCGCGGGAATGGGTATTTACAACAGTGCCGGGTCGGGCTCGTCGTTTGACAAAATGAGGTCTAATCGACCCGGCAAACGCACAGGCAGGAGCACATCCACCCTAGCGCGCAAAATCAGCGCGACTGGGGACCCCGGCCTGTGCCACAAAAACCTCTGGCCTTCTGCTCGCAGAAGCAGCTTTCGAAGAGTACGCGTATCTAAGGTCTAAACCCTAGACGAATAAGGGGTTTACCTGCTGGCTGGGAAAATAGTAACTATTTAGTTCACAAGGGCTTCCAAGCGCTGTAAAATACCTTAGAGATTAGGGTATTTTCCGGTTACCTGAAGAGTAAAATTGACCGGGAACGGCCACTCTCGTCAATAAAAAAGCTCAGGAAGTGCCAGTGACCGCTGTACCGCCGTTCAAGGAATCATCCCGAGAGTTGATCGCCGAAGTTGCGCGAGCGCTAGAACCTTATTTCCCAGACATTACAAACAAATGGCGTGACCAGCTCACAAAAGAATTTGGCTTTGACGGCCGGACGTTAGCGGCAGTGGAACGCCTGACCCTGGCCGCGGGATGCTCTTATTTCTGCCACAACGATTACCCCGGATTCCAGGAAAATTTACAGTACTTTGGCACGAGGCTTTCAAAGCTGCAGGTGGACACACGCGCCGTGGCGCGAGCGCTGGAACTCTATCAATCCTGCTGTGAACCTTATATTGCCGGCCTTTTCCCTGAGCGCGAAGCGGAAGCCAAAGCAGCGTTGGAAATGCTCTCCTCGGTTTCTTTCGTAATTATTTCCGGCGCATATTTTGATTCCAAGACGCTGGAGTCTTCCGCTCTGCTGCATTTGCTGGATGCCGAGCTGGCTTCCGCTGACTTGAGCGCGCTGCTGAACAAAGTTCTGGACATCACGACGCAGACATTCCAGGCTTCGCTGGGCATTATTCTTTTGTGCGATCACGAGGTCGGCGCGTTGCGGATCTCCGCTTCAGTGGGCATGGATACGGAAGTGCCGGAAGATTTCAAGATCGAGTTGGGAAACGGTTTTTCCGGCAAGATTGCCATGAGCGGCGAGCCGAACATGATCCTGGATACGAATGGGGACACAGGCGCGTTGCGGCCGATGATCCGCATGAAAGCCAAGTCTCTGTGGGGCGTGCCGCTGAAGGCCGATGGCGAGACGATTGGCGTAATGGTGATTGGTTTCCCCAAGCCTTATGAATGGCTGCCCACGGAGCGCGAGTTGATGCGCGCGATTGGCGACCGCACGGCGCTGGCGATTGAACGCGCGCGCATGACGGACGCATTGCGCGAGCGCGAACAAAGGATCGCCGAGCTTTCAGGACATCTTTTGCGCGTGCAGGAAGAAGAGCGCAAACGCATTAGCCGCGAGTTGCATGACGAGACAGGCCAGGCGTTGATGGTGATCCGGCTATACCTGGGAATGATGGAAACCGGAGCAAACGCCAAGAACGTGCGCGGCAAGATACGCGAGACGGTTGAAGTGGTTGATCGGACGATTGAAGGCATTCGCAGGATCATCGGCAAGCTTTCTCCGCTGGTGCTGCAAGAGCTGGGACTGGTGGCGGCGGTCCGCAAAGAAGCAAAAGATTTTGCCCGCAATACGGGCGTGAAAGCGCGCGTGCTGATTGCGGAAGACGTTGGGCGGCTGGCGTCAGGCGCCGAGCAGGCAATTTATCGAGTGGTGCAGGAAGCGCTGCACAACGTTGCCAAACACGCGCAGGCAAAGAACGTCACGGTTCAGGTCGAGCGCGCGGACCAGGTAGTGCAAGTAGTGGTGGAAGACGATGGCGTTGGAATTCAGTCGCGCAGCAGCAACTCTCGCGATAACTCTTTTGGGCTGGCAGGAATCAAAGAAAGAATAGCAATGTTGGGCGGGACCTCACGCGTGATCTCGACCAAAGGGAAAGGCACGCGAATCGAAATCAGTGTACCCGCAGGCGATGAAACGCAAGTTGTGGACCGTCCGCTGGCGCACGCGGCACATGCAATACAGAGGCCGAATTAAAGAAAAGGACACTCCCCCATGCCGAAAATTAAATGCTTACTCGTAGATGATCACACGCTGTTTCGCCAGGGCGTACGCCGGTTGCTGGAAAGCGAAAGCGATTTTGAAGTCGTGGGCGAAGCGGCCGACGGCGGAGAAGCCGTGGAAAAAGCGCGCGAACTGCGGCCCGACATCGTGCTCATGGACATCGGGATGCCGGGACTGTCGTCGTTTGAATCCGCGCGGCAGATCAAGAAAAACCGCATGGAAACAAAAATCCTCTTCCTCACAATGTATGAGGACGAAGACTATTTGGTGCAGTGCCTAGAAGTCGGCGCGTCCGGCTACGTCCTGAAAGATACGCCCGCGCCGCAGTTGCTGACCGCCGTTAAAGACGTCTATAAGGGCGGGAAATATTTGAGCTCGCAGGTGCTCGGCAAGCTGGTGGAAGACTTCCGCTCGCGCGTACGCGATACCAGGATGCGGCCACGGATATCTACACTGACGCCGCGGGAAAGGGAAATTCTGAAGCTGCTGGCGGAAGGAAACTCCGTGAAGGAAATCGCGGTGATCCTGGGACTCAGCGTGAAAACCGTGGAAGCACACAAATTCAACCTGATGCGGAAGCTCGATATTCACAATAAAGCGCAGTTAGTAACATACGCGATTCAGAAAAAGATCATCAAGATTCCCGTGAATCAATAGTTGTTGTACCCTCCCCGCAAAGAAGACGGCGCCCGCAAGAGCGCCGTTTTCATATTTGCAAAGCTCAGTGTTTACCCGCGCACGCGCTGCAGCAGCGCTCCTTCAATGGCCGCCAGCATGGCGGAAAGCCTTGCGCCCTTGGATTAATGGAATTGTGCACGCAATTTCACTTTATCCAAATTGTACTGATTTAGAGTCAAGAGACTCCAAGCCGGTCAAACTCTTTTCGAATCGTCTGGTAACACTCGCAAGCCGCTTTTTCCAGGCCTCTGCGGTCCCGGATAGTAACTCTTCCGCGCGAGTAATCAATCAGTCCGGACTTATGCAGAATTCCCGCCGCCAGCGTCACGGTGGAGCGTGGCGTTCCCAGCATGTGCCCAAGAAATTCGTGGGTGATAGAGAACGTGTCAGAGTCCATGCGGTCATGGCACATCAGCAGCCAACGCGCCAGTCGTTCTGCAATGTCATGCAGCCGATTGCAAGCAGCGGTTTGTCCCGTCAGCATCAGGTTCGCCTGAAAGTACCGGTTGATCCTTTTTTGTAGCGTTCCGGACCTTTCAAACTCGTCCACAAGATGCTGCGCCTTGATTTTGAAACCCTTGCCGGCGATCTGCATGAATGTCCGGGTCGGCATGGTTTTGGTGCCCAGCAACACGGAGAACCCTACGAACCCGTCATTGCCGGTGATTCCCGTTTCCACCATGTTCCCATTTGCCATTGCCACCACCACTGAGGCAAGGCCTGTTTCCAGAAAGTACGCATATGTGATTTCTTGGCCAGGGTCCAGCAGCGTCTTCCCAGACGGAAGGTCCAGCGGCAACAAATGCGGGGCCAAACGGTTTATTTCCGCCCTCTGCAATGAAGCGAGGATTCGATTTTTATACTTGCTCCGGGATTCGATCGCTGCAGGCATCATTCTCCTTCGCACTGATCGCATGGTCTTTTGCAAGACCAAGCCCCTCAACGCGCAAGGACCTTTTCGCTTGCATGCGTATGAAGTTGTACCCCGATCATATGCGTCAGGGAGTTGGCTGTATGTTCTATATCGAACTAAAAGGCAAATGATCTTAGGCAGGCGAATCAGCATCGGCGATGGCCAGCAGACAAGTGCAGCCGATTTTTTTTGCGAAGCGCCGCGCACAAAACGCGCGCTATTTTGGCTTTTCTTCCGGCGGCACTTCTTTCACGCCCGGCAGGATGGTAAACGTGGAGCTGAATTTTTTGTAGTTGGAGAAAGTATCTTCCTGCTCAATCGCTTCATTCTTGAACAGCGCGATCCGCGCTCCGCCGTTGATATATAGATGCCGCAGCAACCACACTTCGTCGTTTAAATGCATCTGCTGGAAGTTGAAGCGCGAGCCGGGATGTATGCGGAACAGGAACAGCCCAAAAGAAATCGTATCGGTGGCTTCAGCTTCCACGCGGATCCAGTTGTACTCTTTCTTGTCGATCCACATCTTGCCTTTGATTTTCCTGAGCATCTCGGCATGCGGCTGTGTAGGCTTAAAATCTTTGCGCGGCGTAGCTTCTATCACCCACGTATTCACGCCTTCCAGTTCTTCTTCGCCCACAATGCGGAAGTCATAGGCATTCGCGACGTCCAGCCGGTATGCGCGGCTTTCCTGGCGCTCTTTTTTCTCCTTGTCCGCGCGCTTCTGCCGCTCCTCTGGACTCTCATTCCGATACTTGGCCAGAAATTTTTCCAGCTTCTCGTCTTCCTTCTTCTTTTCCTTATCGTCGAGCGGCTTGTCATCCTTCATGATGAGCCGGGAATATTCCTCGCCGTAATAGAAGCCGATGTCGTAGGTCTTGACCTCGGTGGAATTCACGTTTCCCCGCTTGTCCAGGTGCTTGATGACTTCGCGTTGCTGGCAGGTGTAATTTCTCGCCAGATCCAGCGTGCGCCGGTCGATTTCCATGGACCTGCGCACAATCTCTCTGGCGTCGTTGGTAGGAGCAAACTGCGCGACAGCGGTTTCGGCTGGGCTTGGCTTATGTGTATTTGCACTGGGCGTAGCCGCGGGCACCGGCTGCCCATCCGCTTTTGGCGCAGGCGAACTCTGGGATTGCGGCATAGATGCACCCGACGCCGGCGCGCGCTGTTGAGCGCACGCCGGCGAAACAGAAAGCGCCATCGCGGCGCAGCAGCCAATCTCTATCAACCATTTTTTCATCACGGATGCCGGGCTAATCGCTTTACCAGTGTAGGTGCGTAGTGCTCCTTCAACAACCTGCACCTGCCCACATGATGACCGTATGGGAGTTGACTGCGGCTTAACCGGACTTTGCGAGTCACTCAGATGCAATTGCTTTAGTCTATCTTGGAAGCGGCTCAGGATTTCAGCGGCTTCACTCATTATCGGCGTCGACTTGTCGCGAGTCTCCCAGACCAAGACACAAACCAGAGTCAGGCAGGTCTTGGGTAGTGGTACAGTTTCAAACTGTACCACTCGCAGGTCTTTCAAAGGTTTGCCGAAGTCGTCCCCCGTCTTATAAAATCACAGGTTCCCTTCAGCGCGCTGCATCTGCTGTGTAGAACGCTTCAGTTTAATAGAACACCAGTAATAGAACGCCAACAGAAATCCCAGACATGAAAATTCACGAGTACCAGGCGAAGACAATTCTTGCGAAGTATGGCGTGGCCGTGCCCCGCGGCGAGATGGCGCTCACCCGCGCCGAAGCGGAAAAGGCCGCGCACCGGCTGTTTGAAGAAGGCGCGAAAGGCGTGGTGGTGAAAGCGCAGATCCATGCCGGAGGACGCGGCAAAGGCGGCGGCGTGAAGGTGGCCAAGACGCTGGAAGAAGCCAAACACTGGGCCGACAAGATTCTGGGCATGCGCCTGGTGACCCACCAGACCGGGCCGGAAGGCAAGATTGTGCAGCGCCTGCTGATTGAAGAGACGCTGCCCATCGAACGCGAACTGTATCTCGGCATCGTGGTTGATCGGGCGACGGCGCGACCGGTATTTATGGCGTCGGCCGCGGGCGGAATGGAGATCGAAGAGGTCGCAGCGAAAGATCCCAAGGCGATCATCAAAGAAGCCATTGATCCCACGATTGGCTTTCAGGCGTTCCACGCGCGCAAGCTGGCCTTTGGCCTGGGACTGAAAGGCACGCAGGTGAATGAAGCGGTAAAGCTGATGACCGGCCTGTATCGCGCGTTTGTGGACACCGACGCTTCACTGTGCGAGATCAATCCTTTTATTACCACCACGGACGGCCGCGTGTTTGCGCTGGACGCCAAGTTTGGCTTTGACGATAACGCGCTCTTCCGACATAAAGACCTGAAGGAGCTGCGCGACATCAGCGAGGAAGATCCGCTTGAGGTGGAAGCCTCAAAGTACAACCTGAATTACATCAAGTTGGACGGCAACATTGCCTGCCTGGTAAACGGCGCCGGGCTGGCCATGGCCACGATGGACATCATCAAGTACGCGGGCGGCGCGCCGGCAAACTTTTTGGACGTGGGCGGCGGCGCCAACGCGGAGCAGATTGGCCATGCGTTTGAAATCCTGCTGAGCGACAAGAACGTGAAGGCGATCCTGATCAATATTTTTGGCGGCATACTGCGCGTGGATACGCTGGCGGATGGCGTGGTGCAGGCGGCGAAAGCAACGAACCTGAAGCTGCCGCTGGTGCTTCGGCTGGAAGGCACCAACGTGGAGCAAGGCCGCGAGATCCTGAAGAAGTCCGGCTTGAATTTTCAAGTGGCGGAGACGATGAAAGATGCAGCGGAAAAAGTGGTGGCTGCCGCGGGAGGCTAGCACTTTGCCGGCGAGTCCGGCATGCGCGGCGAGCCGGCTGCAACAAGCGCAGGGGAATGCAAAATTGGAAAGGTGTCCGAAAGCGGTTTGGAGCGGAGCGACAGAATAAATGGCTATTTTAGTAAACAAATCCACGCGGCTGATCATTCAGGGAATTACCGGACGTGAAGGCACGTTCCACGCCAAGACCTGCGCGGCTTATGGCACCAACATTGTTGGCGGCGTTACGCCGGGCAAGGGCGGCACCACGCATGAAGGCTGGCCTATCTTTAATACTGTGGCTGAAGCCAAAGAAAAGACCGGCGCAAACGCCACGATTATTTTTGTTCCGCCGATGTTTGCCGCCGACGCGCTGCTGGAGGCCATCGACGCTGAAGTCCCGTTAATTATTTCTATTACGGAAGGAATTCCGGTTCTGGATATGGTTCGGGCCTATGAATACCTGAAGATCAAAGGCAAGTCGCGGCTGATTGGGCCGAACTGCCCGGGGATTATTTCTCCCGGCAAAGCCAAAGTCGGCATTATGCCCGGGCACATTCATAAAGAAGGAAACGTCGGGATTGTGTCGCGGTCGGGCACGCTGACCTACGAAGCCGTCTTTCAGCTCACGCAGCGCGGCATTGGCCAGTCGACGGCGATCGGCATTGGCGGCGATCCGATCATCGGAACAAATTTTGTCGACGCGCTCAAGTTGTTCAATGAAGATCCGGAAACGCATGCCATCATCATGATCGGCGAAATTGGCGGGAACGCGGAAGAGACCGCGGCTGCCTACGTGAAACAGCACGTACAGAAACCGGTGGTCTCGTTTATCGCCGGGCAGACCGCGCCTCCGGGGCGCCGCATGGGACACGCGGGCGCAATCATCTCCGGCGGCCAAGGAACGGCGGCAGACAAGATCAAGGCGCTGGAAGCGGCGGGGATCGCTGTGGCCAAGTCTCCGGCCATGATGGCGCAGACGCTGCTGGACCGGATCGGCACGGCCAAAGTTTAAGCGTCTGAAAATTTACCGCAAAGGTCGCGAAGGACGCAAAGGAATCATCGCAGAGACGGAGAGGTTGAGAGTCTAGTGTAGTGTCCCATAAATAGCTTTTTACATTTGTGTCTGAACTAAACCCCTTTGAATGGGCGCAAGATCGCGGCCTTTTGAAAGACATCAAATGCAAAGAAGCGTTAGGGACACTACACTAGAGGTAGAGACGAAGTATGCTCCGTCTCTACGATGGCAATATCGAATCGCTAACAGGAGTGACTGACCACGAATGCACACATTGCAACGCACATTTTCAATCGTAAAACCCGACGCAGTGGCCAAAGGCGCCACGGGTGACATCATCCATATGCTTCAGGAAAAGGGTTTTCGAATCATTGGCATGCGGATGCTGGAAATTAACAAACAACAGGCTGAGGGGTTTTACGCCGTGCACGCGAGCCGTCCGTTTTTTGATTCACTCACCACGTTCATGTCAAGCGGGCCGATCGTTGTGCTGGCGCTGGAAAAAGACAACGCCATCGCCGACCTGCGCAAGCTGATGGGCGCCACCAATCCCGCGAACGCCGAAGAAGGGACAATCCGCAAGAAATGGGCTTCGAGCATTGAGCACAACGCCATTCACGGATCCGACGCCGACGACACTGCGCGGTTCGAACTTAGCTACTTCTTTGCCGGATATGAACTGAACCGCTAGCGTCCAGGAAGCATCAAGGGTGGCAATGGGTTGTTGTTGCCACCTAATTTTTTCGCCTGAAGTATTATTCGGCTGTTCCAGATGCTTCTAGTTTAGTACCGCGTCAGCTATAGAATTAGTACACTGCACTTAAGTAATGGGTAATTCCACAGATAAATACAACTCATCTACTAATAGAATTACTGTCTTCTGAAGTACAATCAGCTCCGCTTTATCAAACAACAATCCATTCAATACTGTCTCCTTTCGGTATAGAAAAGAGTGTATTCATGCCTTTGTCTGGCCGCAGCCTGCCTGTGTCACTTCCATCCATTGTTATTGCCAGTTCTAAGAAGTTGAGGCGCTCCAGCCTCGCCGCAGGAGTCTTGTTGTTCCTGTTGATAGGGCAGTCTGGGCGAATACGCGCCCAGGCGGCAGCGGCTCCGCCGGTACCGGCCGACGGGCAGATCATCGTTAAGATTAAACCTTCGCTGGCCTCAGAAGCAGAGAGGCAACTTTCGAATGTGGCGGCGGGCCAGCCAATGAGAATTCGCGCCGGCCAGGGTGGAACTCCGCGAATCATCAACTTTCTGGGACGATATGGCGCGCGTCAGCTCACGCCTCTTTACCCGCAGATGATCCGGGCAAAAAAGCAGCATGGATGGTCGGACGCGCAACTGGCGGAGAACATCCGGCAGCACTTCGCGGCTCGTGCCCGCCGGGTAGCGCACACTAAAGCCCTGCCTGAGGTCGCGCGCACATATCTTCTTGATTTGGGCAGCTTGACTCCACAGGAGAAGACGCGCACCCTGGAGCGGTTAAAGGCGGACCCTGATGTTGAATTCGCCGAGCCCACTCATACCTTTTCTACCAATCAGCTGCCTAACGATCCTTTTCTTGCGACTAGCGGAACATGGGGACAGCCTTACCAGGACCTATGGGGGCTGTTTGATATTGGCGCGCCGGCCGCCTGGGACACCGCGCAAGGTGACGGAGTTGTAGTTGCAGTCGTTGATACCGGCGTGGATTATAACCATCCTGACATTGCGGCCAACATGTGGACGAATGTTAATGAAATTGACGGCAATTTCATTGACGACGACGGCAATGGCTTTGTCGACGATGTCCGCGGCTGGAATTTCATATTTAGCAACAATGATCCCAGTGACCACAATGGCCACGGGACCCACGTCGCCGGGACCATTGCTGCGCTTGGCAATAACGGCCTTGGCGTGATTGGCGTGGCCTGGCATTCGCACATCATGCCGCTGAAAGCGCTAGACGACAATGGCTTTGGATTCGACTCTACTCTGGCTCCGGCCATCATCTATGCCGCCAGCAATGGCGCGGACGTGATCAATGCGTCGTGGAGCGCAGACAGCAGTTCGCAGTCCATTGAAGAAGCAATCCAGTTTGCTACCGGACTTGGCACGGTCTTCGTTGCCGCGGCCGGAAATTCGGGCCAGGACGCGACAAATTTCTTTCCGGCAAATTCGCCTGAAGCCATCACTGTCGCGTCTCATGATCCTTTTGGAAATTTCAGCTTCTTTTCAAACTTTGGTTCCAGGATTGACGTGACAGCTCCGGGCGAGGACATCCTTTCCCTGCAAGCGGCTGGAACGTTCCAGGGGCAACCGGTAATCGATGGATATACCCGGATGACAGGCACCAGTATGGCTGCGCCTCATGTTTCAGGTACTGTTGCGCTCATTTTGTCTGGAAATCCAACTTATACCACCGACCTGGTTCGAGAAATCCTTCATATCTCCGATACCAGCGTTCCCTTCGATTCCAGGTTTGGCGCCGGCAAGCTCAGCGCTGCAACCGCCGTCACCATTGTGAACCCTCTGGATGCAAAGATTACCGGTGTGCAGTTCGGCGCCAGCCCGATTGATCCAATTACGATCCTGGGCTCGGCCCAGGGCACGGGATTTGCCAGCTATATGTTGGAATATGGTCAGGGACCCCAGCCGTTTTTCTTCACGCCGTTCTTCAGCAGCGTCACGCCCGCTTCTGGAACGCTGGGACAGTTGGATCCCAGCACCTTGTTTGATGGCGTCTACACAATTCGCCTCACCGCCTTCAATACCAACGGAAACGCCTTTGTTGATAGCACGCAAATCACGCTGGTTTTTGCCTCCATCACCAACCCGGTCCCAGGTGCCCCGCCTGCATCCGCGACTGCTTACAAGCCCGGCCTCTTACTGCCGATAGCGGGAACAGCGGTCCTTGGCGGCTTCCAGAATTTTGTGGTGGAATGGGCACCCAACGGCACCGACGCCTGGCAAAACACAGGAATGACTCTGAGCGGCAATGGAACCGCACCTGTGGTAAACGGGCAAATTGCGACGTGGGATACTTCAGCGGCATCACAAGCGGGATTCACGCAAGCGGGTTTTTACCAGATACGACTTACCGTGAATGGCGCAACTTCAGAGCAGGCGTTCACTGCTGTCTATCTCGAGCCTGATCTGATCTCAACAGCGTGGCCGGTATTCTTTGATCTTGCTCCCTTTTTCGTTAATTCCGGCGTCGTGCCTGCACATAATCCCGACGGGACTTTCCGCTTGGTCATGGAGAGCCCTAACCAGGGGACTACGAACGCAGCATCCTGGGTCTTCAATCCTGATGGAACAGTTCAAAAAACAACCCTTAACAGCTTTGGCAGTTTCCACCAGCCTTCAACCGGCACTCTCGATGGCCTTCCCGGTGACGAAGCGGTGATGCCTGATTTCAATGTGATCAGGGTGATCCACCCCGATAATAGTTTTGACATTTTTCAACCCGGTGTTGACGTGGATCTCACAATCTCACCTGTCGTACTGGAAGATCTGAATCGCGATTTTAACCTGGAAACAATCGCTGTTGGCAGCGACTTCAACACCAACGCAGCTTACTTATTCGCATGGAAACCCGACGGACAGCAGGCGCCGGGCTTCCCCATCCAGGTGCAGGACCAGAATAATTTGAGAAGCTTTCGCAATCACGTCAGGCTACTGGCAGGCGACTTTGATGGGGACGGCACAAAAAAAGTGCTGGTCCAGGAAGGTCTCACCAGCACAGATTACGCTCTCCGGCTGTTTGGCCATGATGGAACGCCAAAGCCATTCAATGCTCCGACACTTACCGGCATTCCTTTTGCGATGGCCGCAGCGGATCTGGACCACAACGGCAAGTTGGAGACCATCCTTGTGAACTATGCCGGATTTTCTCCCCAGCAAGCGACGCTCCACGTCTTCCAGCCTGATGGCTCCGAGCGGCCAGGGTGGCCGGTGGATGTATCGAATGGAAGTGGATCGTTTGTGGCTTCCATTTCAATCGGGGATTTCAGAAGAGACGGACACGAAGAGATTCTGCTAGCACGCGACCTGGGCGTTTATCTTTTCAATAGTGATGGAACGCTATTCTCAAGCGCGTGGCCGCTCCCTCCGCATTTCCCAGGATGGGGTCCGGCCGTAATCGGCGACATTGATGGAGATGGCTTCCCGGAGATCATTACTACCCTGAACGACTTCAGCTCGACGGACGGGCCGCGCCTTCTGGCGCTCCACAGCGATGGCACGATCGCAAAATCCTGGCTGCTGCCTGGCAGCAACGGCTTGGGCTTTGCTGGTGATTTCCCTGCGCCCGCTTTGGGCGACTTCAACCAGGATGGAAGTACCGATATCGCAGTTGCCTATACGCTGGCCGCGAATTCGGGCAATAATCCCGGGCTGCTGACGATTCTGGACACGCATGCTCCATTCAACACGACAAGTACCGACTGGCCTTTGACGTTCTTGAATCCGCGCAACAATCCTGTGCTTCTGCGGACCTCAGCCAGCAGCCTGGCCGTGACGTTAACCACCGGTTCCAACCCATCAACCTTGGGGGACAACCTGACATTTACGGCCACGCTGACACCGGCTACTGGCAATGGCTCAATCCAGTTCCTTGATGGCGGCGCGCCCATCTCCGGCAGCATTCCCTTGAGCAACGGCACGGCTTCATTCAGCACTGCGGATCTGGGCCTGGGCACGCATTCCATTACCGCGCGATACACGGGAGACAACAAACTGAGTTCATCGGTAAGTCCCGCGCTGACGCAGACTGTCAACAAACCCAACACCAGCGTCAGCGTGGCTTTGACCGCTGGCGCAAATCCGTCGCTGGTTGGGGACGCTCTAACTTTCACCGCGAATGTCACGCCCAATTCGGCTACCGGCACCGTGGTCTTCTTTGACGGAAGCAATGCCATCTCCGGCGATGTGGCTCTGGTAGGCGGAACTGCCAGCTTCACCACTTCGCAATTGTCTTTCGGGATTCATGCCATCACCGCGCAATACAGCGGCGACGCAAGTTTCAACGCCTCGACATCCGCCGCGTTCTCGCAGACCGTAAACAACCCGAAAGCGAATTCGGTTACGTCCGTAAGTTTGAATGCCGGGACCAATCCATCGGTCTATGGCGATTCACTCACGTTCACGGCCAATGTGACTCCGGTCTCGGCAACTGGAACCGTCGTGTTCTTTGATGGCTCCACGCCGATTTCCGGCAACCTGCCTCTCAGCAGCGGAACGGTATCACTCACCATTCCGGCGCTGGGCGCTGAGACTCACTCCATCACGGCCCAATACAGCGGCGATGCCAATACCAACCCGTCCACTTCTGCTGCCTGGATCCAGACCGTGAACAAGGCCAGTACTACGATTACGCTCGTTCAGGCCGAAGATATCGCTGGTCTCAAACTTGGAGCGCCAGGCACGTTCATGGCAACTGTGACTCCAGCGAATGCCACCGGATCAGTAGTGTTCTTTGATGGGATCACACCGGTCTCCGGTGCAATTCCATTGAATAACGGCACTGCCACTTTCACTACATCCACTCTGGCAACAGGAACACACATGATCAGCGCGCAATATGCCGGAGATGTGAACTTCAATGGATCTTTTTCCAACAGCATAAAAGTGAAGGTGAAATAAGCGGACAATTTAACTCTTTCTCTTTCCGATAAAGGGGCCTGCTCTGGCCCCTTACTTTTTGCATTTATAATTGCCGCCGGATTGTCGCCAAGGAGCCACGCCATGCCACTGATTCAAGTCACAATGCTGAAAGGTCGCACTATCGAACAGAAACGCAAGCTTGCCGCCAGGATCACCGATGCCATGGTGGAAGACGCCAAGGCCGCGAAAGAAGCCGTGGTGATCACGTTTATTGAGATCACACGTGAGGACTACGCAAGCGCCGGCGTGCTGCTGGCTGACAAAAAGTAGTCAAAGCTTTCTTCGCTGCGCCCATCTTTTCAAGACATCCTGCGGCTTGCGTTCTGCATTCCTATCGGCGTGGCCACGGAAACGCTCAGTCGCTCCGTCATCGTAAGTGACGTTCCTGCGCGGCTCGACCGCTTGCCCTGGAGCCGCTGGCATTGGCTCGTCGTAATCGCGCTGGGCATCACCTGGGTACTCGACGGGCTTGAAGTCACGCTCGCGGGCGCTGTTGGCGCAGTGCTCAAGCGCCAGGATACTCTCGCGCTTACTGACGCACAAATCGGCGCCAGCGCAACTTTTTATCTCATCGGCGCGGTCACCGGCGCGCTTTTCTTCGGCTACCTCACTGACCGACTGGGCCGCAAGCGCCTCTTTACTATTACGCTGCTGCTCTATCTCACCGCCACTGCGCTTACGGCTTTCTCCTGGAACTTTGCTTCTTACGCGCTTTTTCGCGCGCTTACCGGCGCTGGCATTGGCGGTGAATATTCCGCCATCAACTACGCCATCGACGAACTTATTCCCGCGCGCGTTCGCGGCCGCGTTGACCTCATCATCAACGCCAGCTTCTGGATCGGCGCAGCCATCGGCTCGGCCGCCGTCATCGCGCTGCTTGATACCGGCATCGTTCCCATCAGCCTTGGCTGGCGGATGGCGTTCGCCATCGGCGCGGTCTTGGGGCTGATCGTAATTTTTCTGCGCCACGCCATTCCTGAAAGCCCGCGCTGGCTCATGACGCACGGCCGCGAACCTGAAGCCGAGCGGATCATGACCGATATCGAGCGCCGCGCCACGCACCATCCTGAACTGCTGACTCCGCCCGCGCCCGACGCACGCATCCACATTCGTCCGCGCAGCCACACACCGTTTCGCGAAATCTGGCGTGCCATCGCCTTCGCACATCCTTCACGATCATGGCTTGCCATGGCGCTCATGACCTCGCAGGCGTTTTTCTATAACGCCATCTTCTTCACTTACTCGCTGGTGCTGGTCACGTTCTACGGATTGCCCGCGCAAAAGGTCGGGCTGTATCTTTTTCCTTTCGCGATGGGAAACTTCGTTGGCCCGCTCGTGCTTGGCCGCCTGTTTGATACCGTTGGCCGCCGCCCCATGATCACCATTACGTACGCGCTCTCCGGCATTCTTCTCGCCCTGAGCGGATGGTTTTTCCAGCACGGCCTGCTCACCGCACAAACCCAGGCGCTCTGCTGGACCATCATCTTCTTCTTCGCTTCGGCTGCCGCCAGCTCTGCATATCTCACCGTAAGTGAAATCTTTCCGCTTGAGATCCGCGGGCTCGCCATCGCGGTGTTCTATGCCGCTGGAACGCTCGCCGGCGGCGTGG
>DAHUXR010000112.1 GCA_027307045.1 Acidobacteriaceae bacterium | reverse complement strand
CGGACGCCCTTCATGTAGTTGGAATTGCTGCCGAATCAGGTGTCTATGATCCCGATCTGCCAGATTTGTCGCACTTTGACTCAGTGAAATGGACATCTGATCTGGAAGAGCAAGCGAAATCAGTGAAGCGTGAGCTTGGCATTTTTACGGACACCAAAATCTCTACGAGAATTATGGACGAATTCCCGCTAACGCGATCAAGAGAGTCTACTTCTGTCCCCCGAAACTCCCCATGTCCGTGTGGCAGTGGGAAACGCTACAAGCGGTGTTGTGGGTCGGGAATGTTTTCTAAGCAACGCTAAAGCCGCTTCTAAAATGGATACCCAAAAACTCATCTACTTCGCATTCATCGTCGAGGCGCTCAGATAGTGTGAACACTCCCTAAGCAATTTTATATTTTCGTCTTCGGCCTCGGCCACCTTGCTTCCACCGTCGTCCCAATCCCGCCGCGAGGACGGAACACGCCTTTCACCACCGCCCACTTTGGCTTGCAGGCACGCACCACATCTTCCAGAACCTGGTTGACGATGTTTTCTTGAAAGATACCCAGGTTGCGGTAGTGCAGCAAGTATTCCTTAAGCGACTTCAGTTCCATGCAGAGCTGGCCGGGCATATAGCGGACCTCGAGCACTCCAAAGTCGGGCAGACCGGTCTTGGGGCAGACGGAAGTGAACTCCGGCACGTCAATCAGGATTTCATAGGAAGGAAACTGGTTGGGCCATGTATCGATTTCAGGGAAGGCGTGATCGAGCCCTGATTTTGCGTGATCGTCGGTATAGCCTGTACGATGTGACATCAGGAACCTATTGTAACAACCGCTTTTTCATGCTGTACCCGCGAGGGCGGGACGATCATCTAAAATGGAACCCCGGTAAAATAGAAACACCGGCGGAAAAAGTTGGAATCGCGTCAAAGGGGACCCGCAAGAGGGCGGGACTTCTGCGGCGAGACTCTGCGGTTGGATATACTTGGAAGTTTGGTCGATTGAACTGATTTTTTAGAGCATGGCGAGACAAAGCGCAAATAACGGTCGCAGGCCCGTGATAGTGGTGGTGTCCCTGGTGATATTGGCGGTGCTGATATTCACCGGCATCAACCGCCGTCGAGTAGTAACGCCGGTGCGCGCGGAAACGGTGGTGCGCCAGGAGATTGCCAGCATTATTTCCACCAACGGAAAGATTGAGCCGATCGACAGTTTTGAGGCGCATGCCCCAGCGCCGGGCACGGTGAATAAAGTCCTGGTGGCGGAAGGCGACCGCGTAAAGGTGGGCCAGCTTTTAGTAAAGCTTGATGACGCTGAAGCGCGCTCGCAGGCAGCGCACGCGCTGGCGCAGTTGCGGTCAGCAGAGGCGGCGCTGAGCGGCATTAAAGCCGGCGGAACGCAAGAAGAACTGCTGACAAGCCGCGCCGATTTGACCAAAGCGCAGGCGGAGCAGGCCGAAGCGCAACGCAACCTGAAAGCGATCCAGAACTTACAGCAGAGTGGCGGGGCATCGCCGGCAGAGCTGGAAGCCGCACAGGGCCGGGTAAAAAAAGCCGATGCTGACGTGCAGTTGCTGCAAGCCAAGGTGAATGGCCGCTATTCTTCGCCTGAGGTGGCCAGGGTAGAGGCTTCAGCAACGGAGGCCCGCGCGGCCTATGCCGCCGCGCAGGAATTGCTGCACCACTCCAACGTAACCGCGCCATTTGCGGGCACGGTTTATCAGCTCCCGGTAAAAGCGGGAGGCTATGTAAATGGCGGCGACCTGCTGGTGCAGGTGGCAAACCTGGAAAAAGTGAGAGTCCGCGCCTTTGTGGATGAACCGGAAATTGGGCGGCTGGCGAAAGGCCAACAAGTTGAAGTCAAATGGGACGCCATCCCCGGCCGCACATGGGACGGCACGCTCACGCGCGTCCCGACCTCAGTGACCATGGTGGGAACCCGCACTGTGGGCGAAATCACTTCTGAGATCGACAACACAGACCGCAAGCTGCTGCCGAACGTGAACGTAAACGTGAGCATTATTTCCGCGCGGCACGACAATGCGCTTACTGTCTCGCGCGAGGCGGTGCATGACGTGGATGGCAAGCGCTATGTTTACAAGATCGAAGACGAAAAGCTTCTGGCGCAGGAAGTGCAGACTGGCCTTTCCAGCCTGACGCGGGTGGAAGTGCTGAAAGGGATTCCGGAAGGCGCCGTTATCGCGCTGGGCGCCATCAACGCGCAGCCCTTGCGCAACGGCATGGACATAAAGGTGGTCGAGCGTTGAGGACCCTGTTCCGGTTGGCGGCTCTCTTCCTATTGGTGGCTTGTCCCATGGCCGGGGCGGATGCCGATCCGGCAGCTCTGCTCAGGGAAGGCAGGGCCGACCAGGCAATCCATGCGCTGAATCTAGCCATTGCGCGCGTGCCCAACGACGCGCGATCGTACAACCTGCTTTGCCGCGTCTACTTCCAGCTTGAGCTCTGGGACACATCCGTGCGCATGGCAGAGAAGGCGCTGGCGCTTGATCCGCAAAACAGCTCTTACCATTTGTGGCTTGGACGCGCGATGGGCAGAAAAGCGGAAGAGGCGAACCCCTTTACCGCGTTTGGGCTTGCGCGCAAAGTGAAAACCGAATTCGAACGGGCGGTGGCGCTGGACGGTAACAATCTGCCCGCGCGCTCTGACTTGAGCGAGTATTACCTGGAAGCTCCAGGCTTTCTGGGCGGCGACAAAAACAAAGCCAAACAGCAAGCCGACTACGTTGCGGGGCATGATCGCGCGCTGGCCAGTTACATCTATGCGCGAGTGCAGGAAAAGCAGGGCAACACCGGCGCGGAAGCAGAATACAAAAAAGCGATTGCGGCCAGCAGCCAGCCCGCGCGCTACTGGGTGGAACTGGCACATTTTTACCGGCGCACCGGACGGATGGGCGAAATGGAAGACGCTGTCCGCCGTGCTGCAGGCGCGGTGCAGCAGGGAGAGCCCAGCGAGTTCGATGCGGCCGCGTTGCTGGTGCATTCCGGACGCAACTTTGCCGGCGCAGTACTGATGCTGCGCCACTACGTCTCCGAGGAAGATCCTTCAGAAGACGGCCCAGCGTTCCGCGCGCACTACCTGCTGGGAGTCCTGCTGGAAAAGCTAGGCAAAAAGAATGAAGCCGCAGCCGAGTTCCAGACTGCGCTGAATATGGCCTCAGAGTACCGCCCCGCGCAGGATGCGCTGGCGCGCGTTTCCCGATAGAATCACGTCTTTCCACACCATCCGAACAAATTCGCGCAGGTGAAAAAAATGAAATTGCATGCCCGTTTAGTCCTGGTTGCAGCCTGGGTCGTGGCGCTTCCGCTAACTCTGTTTGCGCAAGATACTTCTTCCGGCCAGGACAAACCGCTGGCATTCCGCACGGCCATTGAACTGGCGCTCAAAAACAGCGCGACCACTGGTCTCTCACAGGCTGATTTGCAACGCGCGCGATCCGTGGTGAGGCAGACGAAGGACGTGTTTCTGCCGCAGATGGTGGCTGGTTCCGGGCTGGGTGGATCGTATGGCTTTCCGCTAAGCCTGGAAGGCGCGGCGCCTTCAATCTTTAACGTGAATTTTCAGGGCGCGCTCATCAACCTGGCGCAACGTAATTTCGTAAAAGCCGCAAAGAGCGACGTGGAGGTAACGATGGCGCAGAATGCCGATCGCCGCAATGACGTGATCATGGAAATCGCGATGGATTACGTGCAGCTTGATCTGCTGGACTCGTCACTGACAATTCAGCGAGAGCAGCAACAGTCTGCGCAGAAATTTCAGGATATTGTTGCGCAGCGCATAGAGGCCGGTCTGGACAGTCAGGTGGAAGGCACGCGCGCGAAACTGGCGGGCGCAAGAACGCGGCTGGACATCGCGCAGACACAGGCGGCGGCCGACCAGCTACGCTTACGCTTGTCACAGCTAACGGGACTTCCAGTAACGGCCATCCAGACTTCAACGGAGACTATTCCGGAGATGCCGGCGGTTGCGCAGGACCAGGACTTACCGGGTGAAGCGGTGAAGAACAATCCGGTTGTGAAAGTGGCGGACGCCGCGGCGCAGGCAAAAGAATTTCGCGCGCAGGCGGAGCGCAAGCAGCTCTATCCGGCGATTGATTTTGTGGGACAGTACGCTGTGCTGGCGCGGTTCAACAATTACGATCAGTTTTTTCAGAAATTTCAGCGGAACAACGTGACAGCCGGTGTGGCCATCCGCTTCCCATTTTTCAATCCGGTACAGCGGGCCGCGGCGGACGCGGCAAAAGCGGACGCGGTGAAGTCGCGCAAAGAGGCTCAGACGGTGAAAGAACAGGTGAGCACGGAGACACTGAAGCTGCAACGATCAATTGAGCAACTGGCGGCGGCGCGCGAAGTTGCGCAACTGGAGCATCAGTTAGCCCAATCTGATATTGAGTCCGCGCATGCAAAGATCGAGAGCGGCGCGGCGAGCATTAAAGACGAAGAAAACGCCCGCGTGGCTGAACATGAGCGTTACACCGCGTACCTGAATTCAAGCTTCGAACTGGACCGCGCGCAAATCCAGCTGATGCGCCAGATTGGGCAACTGGAAACGTGGGCGCTGGGCCCGACGAAGCGTTAGTAAAAACGCGTCGCTTTAGGGGGCCATAACTCCGGAGTGGCGCAGCGCCAGCCATGCCAGAACGGAGCCTATAAACGTGAGAGACAGAATGAGTGAGACCCCTCCAGCCACAAAAACGGGGATGAGCGGGTGCGGATCCCATTGTTCGGTTTCTTCATAAATCTGGGGCGCGGGTCGGGCGGCAACCAAATCGAGCTTGGGCCGTTCTTCCGCAATGTTTTGTACCGCTACACTGCTCATAAGGAGTCCTCCACGAGAGCAATCTAACTGGAACGCTGACACGCGCGCTGTGACGGCTGTCACATAATGGATGTGATGAGAATCGCCGGGGGCGGAAAAAACCTACCACGGAAACACACAGAGACACGGAGAAGAGCGGCAGAAAAGATTAAAACCCGGAGAATCGGTGCGAGGCTGTTTTTCGATCACTATTAATCGGATTACATCCGATTCGCCGAGACTCATGAAGAACGCTTCACCTGGACAGTTTCACCCGCCAGTGAAGAGCCGGCTTCCAGCGCCAGGAAACGCACACGTCCGCTGGCGACGGAGCGGCCCTCAGCGTCAGTAACTGTGGCTTCCCACACCTGCGTGCGACGGCCGCGCATTAACGGTCGGGCGGTGGCGCGGAGCTTTCCTTCCCGCACGGCGTTCAGGAATGACGTATGGTTCTCCAGGCCGACCACAGACTGGCCGCGCGGGAGCGCTGCTAACGCTGCGCCGACCGAGGCAACTGTCTCAATCAGGCCGGAATGCACGCCGCCATGGACGATCCCATATGCCTGATGATGGTCGGCGGTAATCTCCAACTCGGCGACAACTTCATCGCCCGTGGCGCGGACGAAATGAATTCCCATGGCTCGGTTCCAGCCGCTAGCGGAAGTGTTGATCGCGGCGGCAAAATTTCCGTCAGAAGTAGCAGTGAGTTCCGGTCGAGTGGTCATAGCGAAGCATTCTAAGTTGTTCGGCATTGTACGGGAAGGGGTTGGTCTTATTAAGAGTTGCGGCATTCGCTGACGATGACTTCAAAAAAAGGCAGAAAACATGCATGAATTCGGCAAAGGCGCGATACTTCTAGGCGCTGATTTTGTGTAAGGGGAATTTCATGCGATACGCCATTGCCATGCTGCTCACTTGCAGCTTCATTTCAGACCTGCAGGCAGCCGACAAACCGAAGCAATGACGGCCTTCACAACTCCATACAGTATCAATCGGCAGCCGGTCCGTGCCAGGCTGAGATTTGCAGAAGGTGTCCTTCTAACGCTTACAGTCATTTCACATTTGTTTTCATTGCCTTCTTTCCAGTAACAAAGCTATACTCTGGCTTGAGCACAGCCTTCTACGGGGTTTTTAGAGGAGGGTAGTCTTCAGTAGTAGTGTATTAGACCGGGCTCAGCGGGTTCCCCATCGCACCACACAGTTGCGCGATGCGATGAAAAGTGCGGTCAACGCTGCCTCGTCCAGCCTGTTTTCCGTCCTATTTCCTTCCGACTGCCGCATCTGCCACGCTCCTCTCACAAACATTGCAAGCTTGCCGGTCTGCGCGCCATGCCTGAACAAAATTGTTCCCATGGAAGGGCCTTTGTGCCAGATCTGCGGCGAGAAGCTATTCCATCCAAATGCGGAGGCAGAGGATGTCCCCTTGTGCCCGATCTGCAAACGGGTGGGGGCGCATTTCCGCCGGGCTGCAGCCTATGGGGCGTATGAAGGAGCGCTGCGCGACCTGATCCACCTCTTTAAATACAAAGGAATAAGACCGGCAGGCAAAGTTCTGGGCGGCCTGCTGAACCAGACAGTCGCAGCAATCGCTTTGCCGGATTCGGTGATCGTCATTCCGGTGCCATTGTGGTCGGGCAGGCGTACGGCGCGCGGATTTAATCAGGCTGAGGCCATTGCCCGAACTTTCATCGACTTCCAGAGTTCCAGCAGCATCCAATTAGATACATCAATCCTGGTCCGGACACGCGAAACTGCGTCACAGACAGGGCTGACGCGCCATCAGCGGCGAGCCAATGTACGCGGAGCGTTTGCTGTAATGAAGCCGGCAAGGGTCAAAGGCCGGACCATCCTGATTGTGGATGACGTAATGACCACCGGCACTACCGCGGGCGAATGTGCCCGGGTACTGCGGCGGGCAGGCGCCAAAGAAGTTTTTGTGGCCACCGTAGCGCGGGCCACCAAAGAAGCAGGGAGCGTTCTGGCGATGGCCGCTAGCGCTTTATCGGGAGGAACACAGGGCCATGCATGAACGGGACAAGCGAAGCAAGCGCCACTACGGCGAGACACCCAAGGAGCCGCCCAAGCCACGGAAGAGCATGATCATGCAAACTCCGGTGCTGGTCCTGAACGCATCGTACGAGCCTATCAATATCTGTGCGGCCCGCCGGGCGATCGTCCTGGTACTGAAAGGGCTGGCCATGCCGGAAGAAGAGAATGGACACTTTCTGCATGCCGCGCGTCTGGCCATGCGTGTGCCGTCGGTGATCAGGCTGCTGGAGTATCGCCGTATTCCGCACCAGACAAGAGCTCTGTCCCGCAAAAATATTCTTCTGCGCGACCGCAACACCTGCCAGTACTGCGGCGTGCTGCTCTCTTCCGCCGATTTGACGCTGGACCACGTGATCCCGCGCTCGCGCGGCGGCTCGTCAACCTGGGAAAACCTGGTAGCCTGCTGCCATCCCTGTAACCGTCGCAAAGGGAACAGGTTGCTGGCTGAGACCGATATGAAGCTCTTTAAGGAGCCACGGCCTTTCACCCTGCACACCAGCCGGCACATCATGCGAATGATTGGGCGGTCAGATACCAAGTGGAGGAAGTACCTTTTCTATTAAGAACTTCCACCGCTAATCCCAAAGTCAAAGTATGTCTCTGACTTGGCTTTTTCGCGCCTGCCATTCCGAATATGAGCATGGCGCTTCTCAGAGTAAATTCTGCTCTCTGGCAACGCCTTCAACTCATTCCACATCAATCACTTAGGGGCATGCAAACCGGCGGCCGTGGCCCTAAAAATGCACTTACCTTCGGTGCCTGCCGACTTCGTCAGTTAACTGTCGAAGCAAAAAATGCAAAGAAGAAAAGTTTCAGGTGCGTTGCCAACGCGCCCCGGAGCTATTTACCCCAGGGAGATTTGATGGCAGAAACGGTTTTGGAACAGATTCTGGATGATTTGCGCAGTCAAGCGGTGACGCATTATCCGCAACGTGGTGATTTTAAGAATTTAAGGGTTGTGGGCCACACCCCGAAGAATGACCATTTTATTTACGACGTTTGCATTGATTTTGCCGCAGGCAGCGAGCGCGCAGCAATCAAGATTTACAAGCCGGGCAAAACCGGTGGCAACGCTAAGTCCGTGGCCCGGCAGGAGAATGCCAATCTCCAGTACGTGAACCAGACGCTGACGGCGAAAAGGAAGCTGGATGGCGTGCCGCGCGTCTTGGGCGACTATAGCGATCTATGCGCCGTGGTTACGGAAAAAGTCGCGGGGCTTCCGGTGCAGTCGATCATTATGAAAGCCGCCCTGCTGCCGGGGTTTGCCGATAACGGCAGTATCGCGCTGGTGGCGCTCCGTGCCGGTGAATGGCTCCGCAGTTTCCATAAAGCCACCGCCGATGCCCCGGAGCCGTTTGACAGCGCCGCGCTGATCGCCAGCATGGAAAAACTCTGCAAGAGCTGCCAGACGGAAGGGCTGGACGGTGACGCTGTGGAACTGATTATGAATGGAGCCCGCAGCGCGCTTCCTCGCAACCGCAAGTCGCTGCCGAGTTCCGCCGTGTTGTGTGACTTCACCCCGCTTAACGTGGTGGTAACCGAGAAGGGCGTCGGGTTCTGCGATTTCGCGCACATGAAGCGCCGTGGTAATTCCTTTGAAGACCTGGCCACGTTTCTGGCCTCAGTGGAAGCGCTGGAAAAATACCCCTTCTGCAATCGCAGCATTACCGGCCAGATACAGGAAAACTTCCTGGACGCTTACAGCGTCAGCCAGTCCGACGCGGCCCTTCTGCGCGTCTTCAAGATGAAGGCATTGCTGGGAATGTTTGCCCAGGGCCGAACGGTAAAAGAAAGCGCTTTGCGCAAGAAAGTAATGTGGGCCAACGTGATGAAGAAATTCATCAACCAGGCGGCGCAGAGATCGATGTCGCCAGCGGCAGCAGCGTAAGAACACCACACTTGAGTGAGGGAAGCCATCCATACAGGGTGGCTTTTTTGGTTTGGGCGAGATTTCTTATTGGAGCTGGTCCGCAATCTGTTCCCCGCGACGCACCATCCCGAACCCTGAGCACGGTTCACGTTTTGTCTCTTCGGAATCTCAGTGCGAAGGTGAGGGATCGGCCCTGCTGCACTTGAGGATCAAACTATCGTCTAGGTGTTAGCGGACGAAGATCGATCTCATCCAGAGCAGCGGAGCCGATCCTTCGTCCGCACCAAAATCTTTTTAACTCGGACGCAGCAGTTCAGGTTCGGCCTCAGGATGGCGTATCGTTGGGGGAAATGGGTGGTGGAGAAAGAAGTTGTGTTCAGAAAGTACATGAAGATTCATTAGCGCAGGCGAGGGCGCCTGCGGTCCAAGTGCTTTTTCTTCTTCAACGATTTCTTCTGCGCTGATCTCTTTTTTGGGAACTTAAATTCAAACTCTGCCATCCGTACTTTCCTGCCGCTGAACTTCACGCCTTCCATCTCCAGTCGAAACCGTTGATCCAGCCCGCCTTCACCGGGAATTGCAATCCTGCCTCCGGCGGCCACCACGCGATGCCAGGGAAGTCCGTGCGACTGAGACAACGTGCGAACCACCTGTCGGGCTCCGCCGGGAAAACCCGCCGCCTGGGCAATAGCGCCATAAGTCGAGACATGGCCTCGCGGGATTTTCATGATCGTGGCGCGGATTTTCATCGGGCGGTTCTCAGACACCGTTGGTTTCGGCTGCTTCACTTTTGCCATGAACACATTTTAAACAGGCCGGGCTGCTGCCTTAACCTCCGCAATAGTTCAAGCTACTATTGGTCATTGCATCGTGGCCCGGCAGTGATAAGCTTCAGCCCACTGGGGGGGATGCGACATGGCATTGTGGGTGGAAAATGAAGCACGCAGAGCGAACCGAAACCTGCTGCTGGTGAATGGCGGAATATTGGCCATCATCATTTTGGTTATCGTGGGCAACTATCGTTACTGCGCGAATTTTGTGCTGGGCGCACAATCAATCTCAACCACGGAGCTGGCGGCCCTTACGTCACCGGACCAACGCTGGCGTAACTTTGTCTCTGTGAGCGGCACAAAAGCCGTCAACACTGAATATCGTGATGTGGTCAATCACATGGAGGGCAGCCGTATCGTCTCTACCGAAATCAAGGACGAATACATCTTCCTTCGCGTAGGGGAAAAGATCCTGCTGGTGAAAGCTGATCCGGGCAAGGAAAAACTTGAATACTCCGGAGAGCTGGTCCCCACAACGGACCAAGTGAGATCGGACTTACTGGGACCGCTGGCGACAGAAGACGCTGACCTGGCCCGCGAAGTCCTGCCATTCACGCTCAACGCCGCCGATTATCGCAGCAATGGCTATACCATGCTCATGATAGGACTGCCGCTGCTTGCCCTGGCGCTATGGAACTGCCTGAAGGCGATGCGACGCATCGCGGAGATTCAGCTCTCTCCCGTGTGGAAGCACCTTGCCGTGTATGGCAACGCTGAGCAGCTTTCACAGCAGATTGAGGCGGAGCTGCAGCCGGCCATGATCCGGAAATACGGAAAGCTTCAGATCGCGCAGCAATGGATGGTTAGGCGCAAGACCTTCAGCACATGGGTGTCGCCGATCGCCGACTTGGTGTGGGTCTATAAAAAAGTAACCAAACATTCCGTGAACTTCATTCCCACGGGCAAGACATATTCCGTGGCGCTGGTGGGCAGGCATCGCCAGAGGATTGAAGAGCAGATGAAAGAAAAGGCCGTAAATGAAATGCTGGCTGACCTGACAGCGCGGGTCCCGTGGGCACTTTTCGGCTTCAACAAGGACCTGGAAAAAGCATGGCAAAAGGACCCTGCCGGCATGATTGCGGCGGTGGATTCGCGCTATCAGCAGCAAAATAACAAATCTGCCGCGGCGGCCGCGCCAGGGCAGTAACCGCATCATACACATAGGTTTACCCCTCACAACAAAGCCCTGCATTGGCGGGGCTTTCCCAATCTGGAAACGCCTTCTTAAATTTATGTGATCCAGATCATTGACCCCCAAATTGGCCTTGTTTTAGACTGCTATTTATGATTTTGAAATTGAAATTCAATTTCATTTTCAAAATGAATTTCCGGGAGATTGGGAGTTTGCCGTGCCATCGAGCGGTTTAAAAGCCATCGCCGTGCTGCTATTGCTGGCGTCACCATTGCTGGTGTCGCGCAGGGCGTGCGCGCAGGGAAATTATTTTGTCACCTACACACACCACATGGAAGAGCCCGGCAATCTGGAGTTCGCCACAAAATCCGTGAGCGGATTTCCCGGCGCCGGCAACGCGTTCTGGGGAAACGCCGTGGAGATGGAATACGGCGTCAAAACCTGGTGGACATCAGAGCTCTATCTGGATTCGCAAACTACAGCCAATGAGAGCAGCGTGTTCACAGGGTTCCGCTTGGAGAACCGTTTCCGTCCGCTCTTGCAGGAGCACTGGATCAATCCTGTGTTGTATGCCGAGTTTGAAGACATCAACAGCGCGGACAAAGCGTTGCTGGAAGTTGTGGGGCATGACGGAATAGCAGACTTTCTGGGGAGAAACGATCGCAGTGAAAAGCAACGGGAAGTGGAGCTGAAGCTGATCCTGAGCAGCAACTTTAAAGGCTGGAACCTGGCTGAGAATTTCACTTCAGAAAAAAACATCGCCGGCGAGCCCTGGGAGTTTGGCTATGCCGTGGCGATGAGCCGGCCTTTATCGTTGGCCGCCAGCCCCAAGGCCTGCCGATTCTGCCGGGAAAACTTTACGGCTGGAGCGGAGCTTTACGGCGGCCTGGGTGACCGTTACAGTTTTGGCCTTCACGATACTTCGCATTATCTGGCTCCAACGCTGGCGTTTCACATGCCCAGCGGCCCGACGTTCAGCATTTCTCCGGCCACAGGGTTGAACAGCAACAGCCATGGCTTTCTGTTGCGCTTTGGCGTTGCGTATGAGATCAACCAAGTGGTTTCACGGCTGAGGGGGAAATAAAAATGAGCGTAAAAAGATTTCCTCTGCTGCTGATGAGCTTCGTCTTGGTTTTAGGATCGAGGCTTCTTTTTGCCGGCGCGGGCGATGGCGTGTGGGTAACGAGAGTGCCGGACAAGCAGCGTACGCGCGAGAACCCCTTTGCCGGTCAGCCAGAGGCAGTAGCCGCAGGCGCAAAACTTTTCCGCCAAAACTGCTCAACCTGCCACGGCAGCGAAGCTCTGGGGACCAAAAAATATCCGAACCTACACACTGAGCAAGTACGCGCCGCGACTGACGGCGAACTGGAATGGCTGCTGAAGAATGGCAGCATGAAGAATGGAATGCCTTCATGGTCGAGATTGCCGGAGCAGCAGCGCTGGCAGATTGTGGCTTTCCTGAGAAGCCTGCAATAAAAAGCTCAACCACAAAGGACACGAAGGAACCTCTTTTCTTGAAATCCCGCATCCGCCGCTTTTACGGATGAGAGATCCCTATAGTTTTCGAAAACGTTGGCTCTCCTTAGGTCTCGTAGCCGGTAGCGATCTTCTCGCTGCGCTCGAGATTTCAGAAAGATCTCCTTAGTGGTAAAAGTTTTTAGTTTCCGTTCGGGCGGCGCTCACGCTCATACGGTTTTTCCAGATATTTCCGCGCTTCGTCCATGGCGCCTTGGGTGGGATCTCCGGTCTGAATGGCCTGGCGATATTCATTCACGGCGCGCTCACGCTGCCCAGTGGTATCAAAGATCTTGCCCAGCATAATGTGGCTCCAGACCTCGGTCCAGCGAGGATCGCCATCGCCATTGAGCGCTTCACGAAATTCATTGGCCGCCGACTGGTAATTGCGCTGCGCAAAGAAAATATCGGCAATGCGGTAATGCGCCAGGGAACTGTTTTTGTTCACTTCAAGCGCTTTGTTCAACTCGGTCAGCGCTTCAGATAAATTGCCTTGCGCGGTCAACTCCTGTCCGCGGCGGATAGCCACGCGCACGCGCAGATCAGCGGAGTTCTTGAGCACCCAGTTATTCGGATCGAGCACCAGGCGGCGCGGCTTGCCGAACGTCTCAATCGAAAAAGCGGAATCCGTCCCAACCACCTCAATGCGCTTCATCTCGGTCTGGCCGTCGGTATCCACTTTCAATTCCAGCGGCATGCGGAACAGATCAAGGTCCTGCGTAATTTCGCCGACCACGCGGAAGCCTTTCTTCACGCGATAGACGGTGTATTTCATCTTGAATTCAGGCGCGCCGGTGCCATCAACCCATTGCGCAAAGAACGCGGTGAGCTTGTCGCCGTGGTTCTTTTCCGCAAGGGACTCAAAATCTGCGACTGAGGCCGGCTTGCCGGCAAACTGCGTCATAAAATCTTTTACCGTTTTATCGAACGCCGCATCGCCAATCACCCAGCGCAGCATGTGGAAGATCATGCCGCCTTTATCGGTAACCAGCGCCTGGAACTGCGGAGAGAACGTATCCAGCTTGCCAATGCTGCCCAGCGGCGTTGTGTCATACGCCAGCGCGCCCACGGCCATATCGCGCGACGCGTCTTCAAAAGCCTGTTGTCCGGCGGTGCTTTGCACGTAGCGCATCTCGGAGTCGCGCGCGCCGCCATCCATGAGCCACCAGTCGTCTTTGCTCGCCGGGCTCACGGTCGCGCCCCACCATTGGTGTCCAATGGCATCGGCCAACAGGCGGTAGTTGGTTTTCTCGCTGATGTCGCGCGTGGCCAGGGCCGCCATCTCCGGCGCCCACCACATGGGCACGGTGTCATCCGGCAGTTCAATCAGTTTCAGCGTGCCGCCGCCGGGCGCGGGACCATACAGTGACGAGAAGTATTCCAGTTCTTTGTTGGCGGTGTCGCCATAGGCGGAGGCAAACTGCTTTTTGTTGGCGCTGAAATAAACTTTTACCCTGCCGACTGATGTCTCCTGGAAGTTGCCGGCCACAATGGTCCCGGGAAAGCTGGGATTGTCCCAGGTAAAAGTGGTAACGGTTTTGCCGGCCGCCGCGGGCCTGGCCGCGCTTGCGCCGCCGCTGCCGACCACGGTGATCCCCGCCGGAGCCGTCACGTTGATGGTGGCGGTAAAGCGGTCAATGCCGTAATTCGTTACTGGGAACCAGCGTCCGGGATAAAGCAGGTAGATTGCGTCATCGCCAATATACGCCAGCTTGAGCCCTTCCACCGGACTGTCATCGGCATTGGCCAGCGCGCCTTCATAGTCAAAGGTCAGCGTTGCGCTGCTGCCTTTCGTCATGGTGTTGGGGAAGCTGATGCGGACAGCATTTTCCTGGGTTACGCGCTCGGCCGTGAGCGGCTTGCCTTTTTCGTCCAGCACCTTGGTCACGCGCAGGCCGTTGTTCAGGTCAAAGCTGGCGAAGTTGACGTCTTCCAGCGCCGTAAAT
Source organism: Acidobacteriaceae bacterium (assembly GCA_027307045.1). GTDB lineage: Bacteria > Acidobacteriota > Terriglobia > Terriglobales > Acidobacteriaceae > Angelobacter. The sequence goes on along the minus strand of DAHUXR010000112.1, from coordinate 1,456 downwards.
TTCACCTTGGCGCGCGCCGTAAGGTGGTGGGTCTTGGGCACGATCTCTGCGTCAATCACGTAATCGTCGGCCTTTACCCGCGGCCGGTCCGCCGCAAGGGCAGGCAGGCAGAAAGACGCAATCAGGCCAACAAACAGTAAGGCACGTCGCAGGGGTCGTCGTGCGATTTGCATGTATTTCTCCAAAAAGTGCTGAAAGCTACTCAGGTTAGATGTAAATTTTCCCAGAAAAGCTGCCTTAATACCAATCGCAAGCATACAGGAGAGGGCTTCTCTGGCCGGACGCGGGTACTGCTGAAAGACCGCTGCTGAAAGACCGCTGCATCGGCTTGCATAGCGATTTTACGCCGATGTAAGCGCTCCCAAAATCTCCCGGGCGGCCCGTTGCGCAGGCGATTCCGCATGCTGGCTGTCGCGCAGGCGTTGTTGCACCATTTTCAGGTCAGCTTGCATCTGCTGCCGCGCGGCCCCATCAGGGATGATCGCACTGAGCGCCTTGAAAACGTTTTGCGCGGTAAAGTCTTTCTGGATCAGCTCCGGCACAATCTTTTTTCCTGCGATCAAGTTGGGCATGGCGAACGTATCCAGCTTGACGAGCCTTCGGCCAAGAAGCCACGTGAGCGGAGCCAGCCGGTAGACGACGACAAACGGCGTCCCCGAGAGTGCCGCTTCCACTGTGGCGGTTCCGCTGGCGACGACAGCCGCGCGGGCGTGCATGAGCGTGGCGCGTGCGTTGTAGCTGAGATGGATTGGCCCATCTTCAGGTGTCACCTCAGCGGCTAAAGCCGGAGTGTTATTCAGTTCTTTCCGCAGGCCTGAAGGCCTGCTCCACCCCGTGACGGAGGACGGCTGCTCAGGCGCCGCGAGGCCTGAAGAATTGCTCTGCTTCGTGGCGGGCTGGCTTGTAGAGGATGCAAAGGCCTTGGTGGAAGAGCGGCCCTTTAGGGCCGTGTTAAGGTCATTATCAACAAGGGCCTTTGGCCCCTGCGCCTGTAGTTGTTCACAAAGCCAATCTGGACTCAAGGTCGAGGCTACAGGCAGAAGAAATTCAAACTCGCTATCTTGCTTCTGCCACAGTCTGGCAGCCTCAACCATCACCGGCAGATTCAGCCGAACTTCCTTCCTGCGGCTCCCCGGCAGAAGCGCAATCCATTGCTTCTGCGGGTCGAGCCCATGCTTGGCCGCAAACTCTTCCCGCGAGATCTCCGGCTGCGGCACATACGCCAGCGGATGCCCCACATAGCTCACCTCAACGCCGTGCCGCGCATAAAACTCCTGCTCAAAAGGGAAGATCACAATCATCTTGCGGACATATTTCCTGATCTGCCGCACGCGTCCGGTGCGCCAGGCCCATATCTGCGGGCTCACAAAATAAAACACCGGGATGCCCAGGCGATGCAGCTCGCGCGCCATCCGCAGGTTGAAATCAGGGAAGTCGATCAGGATGGCGGCGTCGG
>DAHUXR010000111.1 GCA_027307045.1 Acidobacteriaceae bacterium | reverse complement strand
TCTCCCAATACATGTTGTCTTTGCCTGAAGGCCACCAGCACGATTGATTCGGCTGGTTGGGAAGGAGCGGTCCGCACCGGTCCGCTCCTTTTTTCTTGTTGCCTCGCTCCGAGTTCGGTCGTTTAAAATCCGGAGTGGCTCGGCGCCAATCCGCGGTGAGCTTTTGTCGGGCCGCTTTGCGCCACAAATCATGCCCATCGCCTACCTCACCCTGGAAATCCGCATTGAAGCCGCGCACTCGCTCAAAGACAAGCGCCAGGTCGTTCGCAGCTTAAAAGATCGTCTACGCAACTCCTTCAATATCGCTATTGCGGAAATTGACGTCACCGATCTCTGGCAGCGCGCAACGCTTGGCGTGGTAAGCATCTCCGGTTCACGCGACTATCTTGAAGGCCTGATGCGCAACGTGGAGCAGGCCGCTACTCGTCAAGCCAACAATCTCGGTGCGGAAGTGGTCGATTCGTTCATGGACTTTGTGGAACCAGGAGAATCAACCGAGGCTAACGGCGCGTGAGGACGGGCGCAGGTTCCTCTGTGTTCCTTCGTGTCCTTTGTAGTTCAAGGGGAGATTTTTATTTTCCCTGGCCGCGGCGTTTCTCAAGTTGGTCAACTACGCTATCCAGATCAGGATAGCCGGCGCCAAAGCTCCTGGTGAACCAGTTTCCGCCGCGCTCCACCACCGTCTGGCCATCGGCCAGCACTTCAAACTGGCCGGTCTTTCCCGGCGTAACCACGGCATCAATGCCCAGCCGCTTTTTAATCATGGCCGCGAGACTCGCAGCCTTGGCCTTGTTGCCCTCTCACGTGGGGCAGGAACGTATCTCAACTTTCATTTTGTCCTCCAGGTTCGTGAGTTGCCGGTTTCCCGATCAGTGTTATCCGTGTAAGTCAGTGGTAAGGCTTTTCTAGAACGGGTTGACTGCGGGAAAATGAATGTTCAGCTTATAGCAAATAAACAGAACCAGGATCGCGCCGAGCGTGGAGAGAATAAGTCCGGCGGGATGAAATCGCTGGTTTGTGGGGCGGGAAAACATGTGGCTGACGCCGCCGCCGACAATCGACCCAATGATGCCGAGCACGATCGTCCAGAAGAGTGTCATGTGCACGTGCATCACGTTTTTCGCGATAACGCCCGAGATCAGCCCAATAAGTACATACCAGATCAGGTGAAACATACTTCCCTCCGGGTTCCAGAACATCGTCGAGTATACGCCACGGTTTGGCGACGATCAGAAGTTTCGTGGCAAACAGATTCCTGATCCTTGTTATCCGTCTCGATCAGGCGAAGCACTGTGCAGTTTTGATCAGCTTTCATTACTTCGGTTATCTTCCCGGTGCATGCTGCCCCGTCCAGACTTAACCTGAATCGAAATCAAAGAAACTGAAGATGGTTATGAATATCTGGGCAAAGATCAACGGCCCCGGGCGAGCGCAATTTGCCGCCCTCCAAATGCTTTGCCTCTGCCTGGTTTCTCCATTGCTGTTTGCGCAACCATCTTCCTCTGATATTCAGCACGACGCCGCTGCCGGGAATGCCCAGGCCCAATTCGCACTCGCCAATGACTATTTTCATGCACGCTACGTGACACTGAACTACACGGAGATGTTGGACTGGTACCGCAAATCCGCTGCTCAGGGCTTTGCGCCGGCGCAGAATCAACTCGGCAGCATGTATGAAAACAATGTCGGCTTGCCGCAGAATGACAAGCGTGCCGCAGCCTACTACCGGTTGGCTGCGGACCAGGGCTTTGCTCCGGCGCAGTACAATCTGGCGGCATTGTTCGAGTCTGGCCACGGCGTCCATCGCGACTATAAGCAGGCGCTCGCGTGGTACCGCAAAGCCGCTGACCAGAATTTCCCCGCTGCTGAAAAACAAGTCGGGTACTTCTACCAGTCCGGACTTGGAGTCAAGCGTGATTACGCACAGGCCCTTGTTTGGTATCGCCGCGCCGCAGACCACGGTAACTCCGACGCGGAAAACCAGCTGGGCTACCTGGCCGAGCAAGGATGGGGCGAGCCACAGGACTTCGCCGAAGCTCTTTCCTGGTATTACAAAGCCGCGGACCGCGGCAATGCCCAGGCCCAGGAAAACATCGGCTACATCTTTCAGCATGGCACCGGCGTGCCAACCGACTATGCTCAGGCGATGTCCTGGTTCAATAAGGCTGCAGTGCACGGTAACGGCACGGCGGATAACCAGCTCGGCTGGATGTATCAATTCGGGCAAGGCGTTAAGGCTGATAATGCCATGGCGTTGACCTGGTATGGCTTGGCCGCCGACCTGGGAAACACCAAGGGACAAAATAATCTCCAGATTCTCACCGACGATCTGCAGGATGGAGGCGATTGGCAAAACGCCACTCTCCCGGTCCACGATCCCGTCATCGCGCAAGCTCAACGCTGGGCGAAGGTCCGTGATCTCCACAATCGTATTGACCACGCCGAGGCCCTTGCCGCGTACCAGGACGATCTCGTCTACCAGCTCACACATATAGGCAAGGGCAAGAGTGACGCCATCACCAAGGTCTTCAACGCGATGGGAAGCGTCGGCGCCGCCAAGTACCGTATTGAAGCTGAAAAATACCGCGCTGAAGCTGCGCGCCTGCGTGACGAGCTGGCCCAAACCGAAAGCCAAAACCTATCCAGCGCCGGCGTTTCTGCTCCTTAATGTCTTCTGAACTCGGATGGCGCAACTTGGTTGCAAAAACCAGCAGTCCAGGGCGCCTTTCACACTCAGCCCCGATCCCCCGATCACGCGCGATCACCCGATTTTCTCCCTATTCCTTCTGCCCACCATCTCTGGTATTCTCATAGGTTTTTCGCAGGGATGTAAATAACATGCCGGAGCATCGGGGCAGGACGTACCACAGGGCGCGCGTGGGCGAGACGCTGAAGGAAGAGATCGGCGTGATTATTGAAGGTGAGCTGGGCGATCCGCGGATAGCGTTGTGCACCGTCACCGAAATTGCGCTGGCGCCGGACGGGAAAAGCGCGCGGGTTTACATTGAGGTTGCGGGCGACGAGCGCGAGTCGGAGCAGACCATCAAGGCCATTAACGCGGCCAAGGGGTATATCAAGCGCGAGCTGCTGGTCCGGCTGGGCGTGCGCCATGTGCCGGAACTGAATTTCTTGCTGGATAAGTCACAGGAGTACGGATCGAGAATTGACGATCTTTTGGGCCGAATCAAAAAACGCAAGAAGAAATAGGGGCCATGGATCAGCTCGCACAGGTCTTACAGGAAATTCAACAGCGCCGGCGCTTTTTGGTGACCTCGCACGCGCGGCCCGATGGTGACGCCATCGGCTCAACCCTTGCGCTTGCCCAGATCCTGCGCAAAATGGGCAAGACCGCCGATGTCGTCCTGGCCGATCCCGTCCCCGTCATCTACCAGCCGCTGCCTCACTCTGAAACCATTGCGCATACCACCAAAGTGAATGGCGATTACGACGCCGCCATCATTCTGGAGTGTGACAGCGTGCAGCGCACCCGGCTGCAAGGGCTGGAAAGCCAGTTCTTGATCAGCATCGATCATCACATCAGCGCCAGGCCTTTTGCCAACGTCAACTGGATCGAACCCGGCGCTGCCGCCACGGCGGAGTTGATCTTCCGCTTGGCCCAGGCCGCGCAGGTTAAGCTGACGCCGGAGATCGCCACCTGTCTTTATACGGCCGTGCTAACTGACACGGGGGCATTTTGCTACGCCCCGACCAATGCCTGCACCTTTGAGCTGGCAAAATATCTCGTTGAGCACGGCGCAGATCCCACCACGATTGCGCACAACATATATTTTTCCGCTCCCATGTCCAAGATGTGCCTGCTGGGCGCGGCGCTCTCCACGCTGCAGCGCGATGGCGCGGTTACATGGATGTCCGTTACGCGGCAGGACATGGAGCGCTTTGGCGCGCTGGACGAAGATTGCGAGGGTCTGGTTAACTATGCGCTGGGCATTGCCGGTGTTGAGGTGGCGATCTTCTTCCGCGAAGTGGCGCATGATCGCATTCGCGTGAGCATCCGCAGCAAGGGCGCGGTCAATGTGGCGGAAATCGCGCAGAAGTTTGGCGGCGGCGGCCATGAGTGCGCCGGAGGATTCTCCACGGAAGGCCCCGTAAAGGAGGCGGCCAAGCGCGTCCTGGCGGAATTGCGGGGCAAGATCGGTACTTAGTTTTCCCGAAGTCCCGATCGAAGCGAGGGATCGCTATTCCCGCGAAGCACGCTAAGGTACGCATAGCTTCAGGTGAATCGGATTGTGAGTAATTCAACAGGGGAACCAGCGTTTTCACAGGAAGTAGGGATCCCTCGCTACGCTCGGGACTTCGGAAAAGCCAACTACCTTCTTCAATGACTGATCGAAACAAGCTGTTGTTCCTGCAACTCGCGCTTCTCTTGGGCGTGTGCTACTTCTTTTTCTTTTTTGGCCTAGGCGCATTCGGCCTTACGGGCGCGGACGAGCCACGCTATGCGCAGATTGCCCGCGAGATGCTGTCCCGTCATGACTGGATTGTCCCCACGCTGAACGGCGCGCCCTGGCTGGAGAAACCGGCGTTGCTCTACTGGAAGATGATGAACAGCTATGCCATCTTCGGCGTGAGTGACTGGGCCGCGCGCATTCCGGCGGCATTCCATGCCACTGCAGTGGTCTTCGGCATATTTTTCTTCATGCGGCGCTTCCGTTTTGCCAGCGAACTGGATGCCGCCATGATCGCCGCGTCTTCCGCAGGGATGATAGGCTTTGGTCGCGGCGCTTCCACTGACATGCTGGTCTCCGCGCCGTTTGCCCTGGCCATGATGTGCTGGTGGACGTGGCGCCAGACCAACAAGAAGCTCTGGCTTTTGATCTTCTATGGATTGCTGGGTGTGGGCGCGCTGGCCAAAGGTCCGGTGGCTCCCGCGCTGGCTGTGCTGGTGGTGGGCGCGTATGCCGTGCTGCGGCGTGACGGCAAAATTTTTGTTCGCAGCCTCTCGCTCATAGGCTTTCTTTTGTTTTTTGCCATCGTGCTGCCCTGGTATTTGGCGGTGCAGCATCAAGTCCCGCAGTTCTTCCGCGTCTTTTTCATTGAGCACAATTTTGAGCGCTTTGGCACCAATCTTTATCAGCACTCGCAGCCGTTCTGGTATTACATTCCGGTTTTTCTGCTGGCTACCGTCCCCTGGACGTTATTCGCTGTCCCCGCGCTGATAGACGCTGGAAGAAATGCATGGAAGCGGTGGCGCATAGATTCGCGATCCACAAATCCGGAGCCGACAACGGTTGATTCCAACGCCGATGACGGCCTGCCAAGCTTCCTCTTCATCTGGATCATCGTCCCGATTGTCTTCTTCAGTATTTCTCGCGCCAAACTGCCCGGATACATTCTTCCTTCAATCCCAGCAGCCGCGCTTCTTACTGCCGATTATGTGCACCGCCTCAAGGCCATTCCGCGATTGCTGACATCCTTCCATGCGCTGCTTTGCGCCGTCTTAATGGTGGGAGCGCTGATGGCTCCATTCGCCATGATGAAAGTGCAGCCTCCTTCCTATATGGGGATTTTTATGGCGGTCACCGGCGGAGTCATTGCGTTCATGGTCCTGCTAATGGTCCGGCGGGAAGGCGCTCGCGTGCTGCACTTTGTCACGCTGGTTCCAACTATTCTTGCCGTGGCGTTTCTGCTGCGGCCCGCCGCGGCGACCATTGATCGCACTCAGTCTGCCCGTCCCATCAATCAGCGGTTGGCGGAGCTTGGCGTGGACGCCACCGAGACGGTCGCTAGCTTCAACGTAAAGCGGCAAGTCGCCTACGGGCTGGATTTTTACCGCAACCAGCCCATCAGTCATTATGAGCAGGAAGGCCCGCTTGATCTGCCATCCGGCGTCCCGTCGGGCAAACACGTGGTGGTTGCCAAAGAGGGAAGTCTTGGCGCGGTACAGGCCGCCGTGGGCAATCGGCAAGTCCTGCCTATTGGCACATTTCCGCCCCAGCATCTGGAGTTTTTTCAGGTAAGTGCGGCAAAGTAAGCTTGCAAGTGGCGCGGCTGGTTCCTACTGTTTTGGTTCCATTATAGATACAGGCTTTGATTAATTCCCCGGCCAAAGCTAGACTCTTAGCTCGCCGCCAAGTAGGCTATTTGCAGGGCGGTAATGGGAAGTTTTCATGGGCCTTCATACCCCTATTGAGACACACCGGGCACACCCTTTTGGCGTGGAGATTCTGGACCTAAGGCACTTCAGCTCCCACAACCTGCGTCCTTTACTGGACCGGGAGACGCTTTTGTGGGCGCAGATGATGTCATGGGACTACCGGCCCTCTGCTGAGATGATTCTCCGCTATATCGATTCCAAAATCCTGCCCGGATACGCTGCCGTGGAAGATGGCCACATTGGCGGCTACGCATTTTTTGTCTATGAAGGCAGCAAAGGCGTGATTGGCGATCTTTATGCCGACGACTCCATCCGCATCCCCGGCGACACGGTAGAAAACAGGCTGGCAGTGCACGTAATCAACACCTTGCAGCAGTCGCCCGGCATCCAGCGCATTGAAGCGCAGCTATTGCCGCATGAATCCGGCGTGCTGAGCGAGCCGTTTCTGGCGGAAGGGTTCCGCCAATATCCGCGATTGTTTATGACGCTGCCGCTCAGGAACAGCGCGCGTCCGGAAATAGCCACGCTGCACGACATCGAGTTTCGCCGCTGGGGAGAGCAGGACTTCCAGCCCGGCGCGGCCGTGATCACCACGGCGTATCGCGGCCACATTGATTCAGAAATCAACGACCAGTACCGCAGCCTGAACGGCTCGCTGCGCTTCCTGAACAACATTGTCCGCTTTCCGGGATGCGGCGTATTCGATGCTCATGCTTCGTTTGTGGCGCTGCACAAGCCCACGCGCTCGATCGCTGGATTGCTGCTTTGCTCGCGCGTCCGCGACGATGTTGGTCATGTAACGCAGGTTTGCGTCTTGCCGGAGCTTCGCGGCCGCCGGATTGGCGAATCGCTGCTGGGACTATGCACGCAGGAACTGCGTTCCCGTAACTTCCTGGGACTAAGCCTGACAGTGACTGAGGCAAATGCCAAGGCCGTGGAACTCTATCGCCGTCTGGGCTTTGAAACGCGCCGGCGCTTTGACGCGTTTGTGTGGGAAGGGTAGAGAGCCTGTGCCGCAGATTTACGCTGATGAGCGCTGATAGCAAAAGCAGCCGTGAATTTCGTCTGCGCAAAACAGCTGCGGAATTCTAGTTCCTGCTAACGGTTCGTGACGACATGAACGACGCACCAGAAGAGTCCCAGCCCTTGATGATGATCTGGTGTGTGCCGACTGCAATTGGCAGAGTTGTGTCCGCCGTTGCCGTCGACGATTGGAATTTCATCACGCCATCCAGGTAAACCTGCGTTGCCACCACGGGATGACCCGATGAGCAAGTTCCCGTTGCCCGGACAGACGTCGATGTGGTCGAGGTAAACGTCGGGCTGGTGATGGTTACAAATGGCGGCTTCACAACGATCGTCGCTATGGTACTGGATGAAGCGCCCATGTTGTCAGTCACGGTCGCTTTTACCGTGTAAGTCCCTGCGGCTTTGTACTGGTGCGACGCGCTGACAGCCGTGGCCGACGAGCCATCGCCAAAAGAGATCACAGTGCTGGCAATTGTGCCATCAGGATCAGTCGAGTTGGAAGCTGACGCGGTGACTGATCCGCCTACTAGAATCGATCCTGAAGACAAGGTCAACGCCGCAACCGGCGGCTTGTTGATAGTCACCGAAAGCTGTTTATAGAAATTTCTTCCAGAAACGTCCCATCCCTTGATCGTCAGCGTGTGCTCGCCACTGGCAACTGAAATCGTGCCATCGAGATTGGCGGAATTGACCGAATAAACAATCGTTCCGTCCACGTAAATCTGCATCGTCGTGACGGCGTAGCCGGAGAACCCGCTGGCAACCACATGGACCTGTGAGGTCAGGAATGCTCCATCGGCGGGGTTGCTCACGATCACTTCCGGGGCTTTTACAGTCACGCTGGTGCTGGCGGTGGAAGAAGCGCCCAGATTGTCAATGACCGTGGCTGTGAGCGTATAAACCCCGGCGGCGGAAATCTTGTGCGACGCGGTAAGGCCGCTGGCCGATGTGCCATCGCCAAAGCTGATGACGGAACTGGCGATCGTGCCATCGGGATCAGAAGATCCGGCTGCGTTGACGCTGATCATCGCGGGTGCGTAAGCGGAGCTGGGAGTGGCCGAAATCACGGCGACCGGCGGCAGATTGGTACTGTTGGAAACCACAATCGCCGCTGACTTGCTTGCCGTAGCGCCCAGATTGTCCGTAACCGTCCCGGTGATCGTGTATGTGCCAGCAGCGCTGTAAGTGTGGGAAGCGCTTGATCCACTCACAGGCGCGCTGCCATCCCCAAAGTTAATTGTGCTGGCTACGATGCTGCCGTCTGGATCACTTGAGCCCGCCGTAGAAGCCGTGATGCTCGCCGGCGCCGCTACTGATCCCGTGACAGAACTCTTCGTCAATGCGTTGGCGATGCTCAGTGCCGCCGTGGGCGGCTGATTTGTTATGGTGATCTGCACGCCGGCGGACATTTTGTTCGTCAACGATGCTTTGCCTGCGGCCTTCACAAAGACGATATAGTTACTGGCATTCAGCCCGAACGTGGCCAGATCAAGCGAACCGGTAGTCGTCGGCACGTCAGCCAGCCACATCAGATTTGCGCCGTCCTGTGAGGCAAAGACCGTGAAATGGTCTACCGTGTTCATCTGCCCGGTGATGCTCCATGAAGCCACGGTTCCCGCCACCGTGGCCGAGACCGTAACGCAATTGTCGATTCCGCTTTCAATCTCTGACCCTTCTTCATAGTCGTTCCAGGTCACCAACTGAATGCCCAGCATCTGTTTCGCCGTCGAATAATATTTCCCCGCCTCGGCAATTGTGGCCAGCCAGGTTTGCCCGCATTGTTGCCCGATGATCCGGTTGGTTCCCCACAGCGCCAGTGTGTCATTGAATCCCTTATAGCCGGAACCGGTGGAATACTCCGTGGGAAATGACAATGCGGTCTTGTAGTAGTTATCCAGGTAATTGATCGCCATCAGGTTCGTGGAAGTTACCGTTGTCGGTTCCACCCAGGAAAAAGCCCCGCTGGTTTGGGCCTTGGTGAACCCGCTGCCATTGCGGAAGATGAACATGGGATTCCCGGCTACGCCGGCGCGGACCCGCGTCCAATCGATCGTGTAAGCCTCATGGCCAAAAAAGTAGATGACAGGCCGTCCGCCGCTATTAAGGTAGGCCGTGGAACCCGAATACGTGAGGTTGGCATAGTTCAGGTCGTCGATGAGCGTCTGCGTCACGTCGCAGCCAATCGTGTTAGCGCAGGTCTTCAGCGCGCCGGCATCATGCATGATGGCAAAACTAAAGCCCGGATGAAGCTCCGCCTCATGCATAAAGTCTTGAGCCGCCAAATCGTACGAAGCAAAGTTTTTACTGGATTCTCCGCGCCCATACCAGTCGATAATGGCCCCATCAATTCCCCGGCTGAGCATGTCATTGACCTGTTTTTGCACCTGCAAGGTGTCACTGGAGGTGTAGCCCACATTCATATGGTCGCCAAAACCAAACCAGGGAACCAGATGGGCATAAATTTTGGCAGTGGATCCGGGATAGAGCAGGCTGCGGACAGGAGCTTTGCTGATGTTGGTGGCTCCAATATTCCCGTTGCTCTGCGTGGAAAAGGTATCAGCCGCACTGGTGTTATTTGAGGTCTCTGTGGCCAGGGTGGTGGTGGCCTTAAACGTGGTTCCGGCCGACGCTACCAGCGACGAAAAAAAGAGCAGAACGGTGACCCATACGGCGTAAATTCGCACAACACACCCCCGGACATGCGTCGCTCCGGAAAAACGACGGAATGAGCCTGCAATCAATTTATTTATTTGGTTCTTCTTGCAGATTTGTGCGGATTCTAGCCGAATTCGCTGTAACCCCCATCCGCGAAAGCGCTAAGCTTGTCACCATGATTTACCCTAGAGAACTACAGAGAACGCCCGAGCACTGAAGGTTAGGGGACTAGGACACGTCCTAATGGCCAAGGAAAGGCCGGGTTGCCAGAGCAACAGACAGGACGAAATTTGCGTCTAATCAGAGCTGATACGTACCGATGGGATTTGTGTGGAATGCAACCCGATGAGAAAGGGCCTATGAGCGCTCAACCTAAGACCGAGTCTGCGGCCAAAATTCCCGCAGAGATCAACACCAAGTTAAGATCGCTGGCGCACGATCTCAGCAATTCCGTTGAGACCATCATGCAGGCCTCTTACCTGCTGGCGCAGGCCAACCTGGATGAAAACGCCAAGAAGTGGGCGGATTTGATTGACAAGGCCAGCCGGGATTGCGCCAAGATTAACCGGGACATCCGCGACATTTTAAGAGCCAGCGCCTAGTTTTCTCGATCTACTTGGCCGTCGCTCTGCCGGTTATGCCACCCGCCGTGACGGAGCGTTTGCCCTCAGAAAATCCTGGGCGTTGCGATAGCCTTCCAGCGTTCCCACGTCCATATAACTCTCACCCGTAAATTTGCCGCGGACCGGATTGCCGGCTGCGATGAAAGCGTTCAGCAGCTCTCCCAGATAGTTGTCCGCTCTGTGCCGCGATTCCCACAACAGCCGCAGGCGATGGAATGCCTCCCCACGCACAGTCACGGCGCCCCATATCCATTGCGATCCGGCGTTGGCCTTCTTTACCTGGACTTCCTGGACATAACCCAGATCGTCACAAATCACCGCGTCAAAGACTGAGGGATTGCCAACGGGAAAGAGCACCAGATTGCATTCCGCGCCGCTCGGCGCCAGGGCCGGAGCGTAAGCGTTTTCCGGGAACCAGATCGTGTCTGGCAGGCCGATCAGGACCTGATCATGCTGGCGCGCAAACGGTTCGGCGCGGAATAGCGCGTCGCACAGCCCCCGCGGCTGCTGCTGCACCACGTAAAAGATCTCTGCGGCGTAGTCGCGCTCAGCGTAATACTTTACGATGTCTGTTTTTTCAGCCGATATGACCATGCAAATCTGGCTGGCCCCAGCCGCAATCATTCGCTCCACCAGATATTCTGAGACCGCCTTGGGCCGCTCCACGCCTGCGACCATTCGCGAACCCACGGGCAACAGTTCCTTGGAGCAGCCCAGCGGCTGAATGCGTTCTCCCGCGCCGGCGGCAGGTATGATTCCGATCATTGGGCTACCTCGTTGTTCATGGGTGCTTTGTTCATGGATGCGTTCGCGCCGGACCGCGCTTCCTCGATATATTGAAGAAGCTGGCAGGCGCGGACATTTCCGGTATGTTCATCGAGCGTGCGTTGCCTTGCACGGGCCGCCATGGATTGCAGCTCGTTGTGTGGGGATGCGAGAGCAGCTTCAACATCTTCTGCGCTGGTTACCACGCGAAGCTCGCTGTGAAGATCGAAGAATGAATCCAGTCCTTCCCAAGCGTCCGTAATCAGCGGCGTTCCGCAGGCGGCGGCTTCAAAGAACCTTCCAGACGGGCACCAGCCGTTGGCTGCCATTTCACCGCGCGTAATGTTCAGCGTGAGCCGTGAAGACGAATAAAAGCTTGAATGATCGGCCGGGGCCACATGCTCCAAGCGGCGCACGTTTTCAGGCCATTCCCAGTTCCACGGATACAGCGATCCCGCCAGCAGAAATAGGGTCTCCGGCTGTCGGCGGGAAGGCTCCAGCAGCAATGCATCGAGCTTGGCTTGGCGGTCGGCTGAATATGTCCCCATATAACTCAGGTCACATTGGAATTTCGCGACCGGGGTGGCGCGATAGTATTCATCTGGATCGACACAGCCATAGAGAGGCCTCACCATCCGGGCGCGATAGCCATCTTCCAGCGTCGCCAGCGCCCTCCCGCCGGTAAAGGAAAGCACCAGATCAAATTCCCGAATCTGTGCCGCGTCCACATACTCGACCTCACCGTGGCGCAGGTTGCTCAGAGTCACAGGAGTATCCAGATCATAAAAAACGCGGAAGGGACGGCCCAAATCCAATATCTCGTCGTTGATGCGGCGGCCTTCCGGTAGAAAACTTGCGGTGATTACCACGTCAGAATCCGCGGCGGCTGAGAGTGCCCGGTCGCGCACGCTTGCCCACTCTGAGTACAGCGTGATCTCGCAATAGTCGCAGGAATCAAAATCGCGGCGGGATCTGTAGTAGGGAACGTCTTTCTCAAAGAAATGTACTTCGTGGTCCATGCGGTCCAGCGCGCGGATAATGGCGCGATAGGGCGTAGCGTGCCCGTTACCCCACGAGGAGGAAAGCGTCAGGCCAAAAACAGTAATTTTCACGCGTCTAGGGTCCTTGCGCAGGATGAGAAACCCGCGATGGTGAGATGTATTCCGGGCCAGAGCTGTTGCCGGGCTCCTGAAACCCCGAAGCGCAGCGAGGGGGCCCTATAGCAACCATGTTCTTCAGGACGAGCTGGGCGGCACGCAAGTACCGGCCAATCGAACATGACTCTGCGCAAACACATTTACGGTGGATGCCAATCAAATCTTCGCTGCGCTAGGGACCATCGCTGCGCTCGCCAGGGATTGGAGATTGCACAGAACGCTCTTCCCGGTGCATCCGCCGCAGAAAGGGTTTACACTGCGGGATGATGAGCGAGCAACGGCAACCAGACTCTCAGTCGCCCGGGCAAGTTAAGACGCAGCCCGCAGCCAAGCCCGATCTTTCCAGCTATTGCCCCAATTGCGGCACACAAATGCGCGACTCACGCTGCAAAATGGTATGCAAGACCTGCGGCTTCTTTTTGAGCTGCAGCGATTTTTACTGAGTAGACATGGAGGCACGGAGCGATCACCAGCCCGAGAAGCACTGATTTCTTTGCCTTAGAGCGCGACAAAGATTGCGCGGTGATCCGTATTGTTTCGTCCGACGGAACAAACAAACTGGGGATGGACCGGATCAGGGCTTTGCATCGGGCCGTGCAAGAGTTGTCCGCCGAGGCCGAAAGCGGACAGATAAAGCGCCTGATCATCACCGGCAATGAAAAATTCTTCTCCGCCGGGGCCGACCTGAATGAAATCTCCCAGCTTACGGCCGCGCACGCCTTTGAGTTTTCACGCCAGGGACAAGCGCTCATGCAGGCCATCGATCAGTTTCCCTTGCCTGTAATTGCCTCCATTTGCGGCTACTGCATGGGCGGAGGCATGGACCTGGCGCTGGCCTGCGATTATCGCATTGCTGCGCCGAACGCCGTCTTTGGACATCGCGGCGCAAGCTTGGGCGTGATGACCGGCTGGGGCGGGACGCAGCGCCTGCCGCGCCTGATTGGCAAAGCGCGGGCCATGCAGATGTTTCTGCTGGCGGAGATGGTCAAGGCGGAAGAATCGTTGAGGATTGGGTTGGTGGATGGGATCGCGGACGATCCAATCGCACATGCGGTGCGTTACCTAGCGAGTGACGCAATAGATCCTCGGTAGAGACGTAGCATGCTACGTCTCTTCGTTGACATCCTTGTCCTCTCATCCCTCTTGGGTTAATGCCAAGGCCATTCTCTATCCCGCCGGATGGGGGCGCTGGATGTGCCCGGTTGTTCTTGCCAACTCATTTTCTTGAGCAGTGAAAATCCGTGTCATCTGTGTCATCAGCGGTAAGGTTTTACTTACGGGTTTGCGCGCTCTTTCTCCCCTCATTTAATCTAAACAGTTTGCCCAACTTCTATGGCCGATCAGATACCCAAGCTCCCCACAAAAATCGACGCTACCTCCACCCGCTTTGAGAAGAACATGCGCGCCATGGCGGAGCTAGTGGCCGCCGTCCGCAATGAAGAGGAAAAAATCCGCCTGGGCGGCGGCGAAAAAGCTATCGAGTCACAACATGCCAAAAAGCGCCTGACCGCTCGTGAGCGCATCAACCTGCTTATCGACCGCGACACCGAATTCTTTGAACTCGGGCTCTATGCCGCCTATGAAATGTATGAAGAGTGGGGCGGCGCGCCTTCAGCCGGCGTGGTTACCGGCTTGGGACGCGTACATGGACGGCTATTCATGCTGATCGTGAATGACGCCACGGTAAAAGCTGGAGCATTCTTCCCCATGACGGCGAAGAAGGTGATCCGCGCGCAGAACATCGCCATTGAGAATCATATTCCGACGATCTATCTGGTCGATTCTGCCGGAGTGTTTCTGCCGCTGCAGGAAGATGTCTTCCCCGACACCGACGATTTCGGCCGCGTCTTCCGCAACAATGCTGTGATGTCTGCCACGGGGATTCCGCAGATCACGGCGATCATGGGCATGTGCGTGGCCGGTGGCGCGTACCTGCCGGTGATGTGCGACACCATATTAATGACTGAAGGCAGCGGGCTCTTTTTGGCCGGACCGGCGCTGGTGCAGGCCGCCATCGGCGCAAAGTACACGGCGGAAGAGCTGGGCGGCGCGCAGATGCATGCGCAGATCGCCGGCACAATCGACTATCGCGAGCCCAATGACCATATCTGCCTGGAGCGCATACGCTCTGTCGTGAGCAAGCTTGGCCACAAGCCGGGAGCGCCATTCAACCGCGTGAAGGCTGAGCCTCCGGCGTACGCGGCGGAAGAGATTTATGGAATCTTTGAAGCCGACGGCACGAAGCCCTATGACATGAAGGAGATCATCGCGCGGATCGTGGACGGCGCGAAGTTCGACGAATACAAAGCCGAATACGGCAAGACTGTGATCTGCGGGTTGGCCCGTATCGGCGGATTCGCTGTCGGCATCGTAGCCAATCAAGCCTCGCCGGCGCAGCAGACTGATCCCAGTTCTGGCGCAAAGCGCGTGGAGTTTGGCCGCGTAATCTATACCGAAAGCGCCGAGAAGGCCGCGCGCTTCATCATGGACTGCAACCAGAACCTGGTGCCGCTGATTTTTCTGCATGACGTGAACGGTTTCATGGTGGGCCGAGACGCCGAATGGAGCGGCATCATCAAAGCGGGGGCCAAGATGGTGAATGCCGTGGCCAACTCCGTGGTGCCGAAAATTGCGGTCATCGTGGGCGGATCGTTTGGCGCGGGACACTATGCCATGTGCGGCAAAGCCTATGACCCACGATTTGTCTTTGCCTGGCCGACTGCGCGATACGCCGTGATGAGCGGCGCCGCGGCCGCGGGAACGCTGGTGGAGATAAAAATCAAGCAGCTTGAGCGCGGCGGCAAAAAGCTGAGCGATGCCGAGCGCAAAGAATTATTCGATACGACGAAAGCGACTTACGACCACCAGACCGATCCGCGTTACGGCGCTGCACGATTGTGGATCGACAAAATTATCGATCCCATGGAGACGCGGCAGGCGCTGATCACGGCGCTGGAAGCGGCGAGTTTAAATCCGGAGGTGAAGGAGTTTAAGGTTGGCGTGCTTCAGACCTAGGTGTTGTCTGTAATCCCGAACGCAGTGAGGGAACCCTGTTGCCTCGTAAATTTTTGGGGCAAGCAGTTTTTCTGCGAATAGGGGTTTCTCGCTTCGCTCGAAATTGCAGAAAAAAACTTGTAGTTTCATGGCAGATCATATGTCCAATGAGATCAAGATCATCGAATGCCCGCGCGATGCCTGGCAAGGCCTGAAGGGTCAGATTCCCACGGTCCTCAAGGTGCGGTATCTGCGCGCGCTGATCGGCGCTGGATTCAAGCACATTGACGCCGTGTCATTTGTCTCGCCGAAAGCCATCCCGCAGATGGCG
>DAHUXR010000110.1 GCA_027307045.1 Acidobacteriaceae bacterium | reverse complement strand
AATTCATAAACGCGCTGGAAGTGGTTGATGCGATGCTCAAAGGTCTCGCCCACGCCAAACATCATTGTGGCCGTGGTGCGCATGCCCAGCTTATGCGCCGTGCGATGGACGTTGAGCCAGTCGTCGGTCAGGCATTTCAGGCGCGCAATCTTGTAGCGGACTTCGTCATCCAGAATTTCCGCGCCGCCGCCAGGGATGGAGTCGAGTCCGGCATCGCGCAGGCGAATAATCGTCTCTTCAATCGACAAGCCGCTCACGTCGGCAAAGTGGATGATCTCTGAAGCGGAAAAGCAGTGCAGATGGATCTGCGGAAAGCGCTGCTTAATGCCGCGCAGCATCTCCTCATACCACTCAATCTTCAAGTCCGGATGCAGCCCGCCCTGCATGAGTACGCCGGTGCCGCCCAGCTCCACGGTCTCGCGGATTTTGTCATAGATCGTTTCCATCTCCAGCACGTAGCCTTTGGCGCGGCCCGGCCCTTTCACCGGGGCGTAAAAAGCGCAGAAAGTGCAGTATTCCGTGCAGAAATTGGTGTAATTAATATTGCGAACGAAGATGAATGTTGCCACGCCTTCCGGATGCAGCTTGCGGCGCAGCGAATCGGCTTCCATGCCCAGGCCGATCAGGTCGTCCGAGCGGAAAAGATCAAGCGCTTGTTGTTTGGTCAGGGACATGAACACCTTTATTTTAGCATTCAGCGCTCAGCAAGCAGCAATCAGCCGAGTTGGGCAGTGAGTTGCTTCGAGACGAGTAGAGAAGCAGCAGGTACTACATTTAGCGCTCTGTTTCTTTGCGAACGAACTCTCACCCACGGAAAACTCAGCCCCGCTAGGGGCGAATGGAAATAGCCCGGCACGGCCCTGAGGCGCGCAACGCGCTGAAGGGCAAGTGCCGGGAAGGATAGGATCATGAGCAAAGTCCCGCTTTAGCGGGACGGCTGATCTTCCGCTTTGGCCCGGTTTTCCCTAGAATCAACACTATGACGGCAGAAATTGTAACTACAAGTATCTCTGCGGGCAGCGCGATCATAGTGGCAGTCGTTGGTTATATCTGACCAAGAAGCGAGAGCGCGAAGCGGAGTGGCGGACGCAAAAACTTGCTTACTACAAAGCTTTCGTCAGCTCACTAAGCTCAATTCTTGAGGGAGAGTCCTCCCCTGAAGGTCAAATTGCATTTGCTAAGTTCTGCAATGATCTCTTGCTATTTGCTCCTCAGCCGGTAATCACCGCATTGAGAGCCTTCCAAAACGAAACCAGGGAATCGAATCCCAACAAATCAAGAGAACGGCATGATACGTTGCTGTCCACGCTGTTCCTTGAAATGCGTAGAGATCTTGGTATCAAGCCTGGGGATGATTCCGCGTCCTTTCAAATAGCCCTTTGGGCGTCGGGCATAAAAAATCGCGACAAAACAGCTGTCTAGGTGCTGCCGATCGAACTTGATGGCTTCGGTGAGACATCCGCCCTACAATTGGGCTCATGAATAAGCGATATTTGGTCCTTTTTGCGCTGCTGGCGTGCCTGACCGGCTGCGTCCCGGTGGACTCTCTCAACCCGCTGTATACCGACAAGGACGCTGTCTTTGATGAGTCGCTGCTGGGTTCGTGGGTCGGCCCTGACGCGGGCGATGACGGCGTGCTGGAGTTCATCGCGCGCGATCAAGACGGCAAGCGAAGCTACTTGCTGGTTATGACCGACAAGGACAAGGACTCAAACGGTTATAAGAAGACCGTTTATCACGCGCACCTGGTCAAACTGAATGAACACCTGTTTCTGGACGTAATCCCTGAGACCTTCGATTCAAGGCCCAACTCTTACTCACTCCGCGTCAAATCCGGCAAGAGCGGCGCGACGATTGAGCCGGCGCTGCTGAAGCTCGGCGAAGCAGCCTATCTGGAATTTCAAAACGGAGCGCCTGACGGGAAGGTGAGCGCTCATCTGCGGCGAGCCCACTGGATACTGAAGGTCGCAAGGAAAGACAAGACCCTTCAACTGGATTGGGCGGATGATGAGGAGTTTCGAAGAGCCGTGCAGGCAGGGACCGTGAAACTGCCCAGCACGCTTCTGGGCGAAGGCAAGAATAAAGATGTGGTGATCACGGCCAGTACGCAGGAACTGCAGAAGTTCATTGTTGACCACGCTGACGACAAGACATTTTTCAATCGCAAGACGGAAGAGTTGCACCTCAAGGAATAGAGCGCATTGGTTAGGCCACGCGGGCTCTGGGCTCTTTGGCGTCCGGAATTACAGATTTGCCTTGGCGCTTCCGCTTCCACGTCCAATAAAGAGCGGCCACTCCGCCGATCACGCCGAGAGCCACTACAGTCCACAGCATGGGTCGATAGTAGTTGTGGAAGAAGCCGAAGATCTGCTTGCTGTACATTGATCCCAGCCACGCCAGCAGGCTATAACGGATTGCGCGCGCCAATCCCACGGCAACCAGGAAATGCCTTTTGGGATATTTCAGAGCGCCCGCCACTATCAGGAACGGCGAGTAAGGCACCGGTGGCGGCAGCAGCGCCGGCACAAAGAGACTCCAGAATCCGTATCTTTTAAATAGCCTGTAAATTCTCTCGGCCTTTTTCTGGGGAAGTTTGTTCTCCAGCGCTTTCTCGCCGCTCTTGAAGCCCAGCCCATAGGTTACGTAGGCCCCAACGATGCCGCCGATGGTCGCCATGAGGGCGTAATAAGGCCACCAGCTCTTCTGGTGCGCAGAAAGCACGATGGTCAGGGCGTCCATGCTCCCGGGCATGGGGACAACCGAATTATCGGCCAGACCAAGCAGGATCAGCCCAAGACCACCCAGGCGTTCCAGCCACGACCCTAATGAGAGCACAATCGCAAGCGGCACAGATCATTGGATGCGAAATTTGGGGTACAGTTCCGATTGAGAGTTGTAAAGCCGGTAAAGTCTTGTGTTTGTGTCGCTCCGCCCCCGACCGCTAAAGTGGCCGCGGAAAAGGTCCTTCTTCGGCGACACAAGGTGTCAGGCACGACTTCAGCCGCCGTAAGTGTTTCAAAATGAGTTGGGCTTTAGCCCCTGCAAAACAAAATCTTGATCGAAACGCTCGGTCCCAACCTGTTAAGCCGCCTCAACGATGGATGTAAATGCCGACAGTTTAACGACGGACAGCAGTGTCCGCGACGCGCTGCTCCAGAAACGCCAGCTCCGGAAGCTGCGTGAAAACGCCGCATTCCAGCCCGTATTTGTAAAACAGCCGCAAGCCCTCAAGGTTCTCGGCGTCGAGCCCGTAATCAACATTTTCCGTAAGATACTCTGCAATCAGCTTGGGAGAGAGACTCAGTTTTGGCGCCCATGCCTCGGCGATCTCAGGAATATGCTTCAGCCCATTGTCCCGCGATTGCTGAAACACCTGCGCGATGTTCTCGTGTGGGCGGCCTTGCAGCGCTGCCTTGCGTACAGCCCAGAACGCGAAGACAAATGGCCGTCCGGTCCAACGCTTCCACTCTTCCGCCAGGTCATAAACAAAATAGCCGTCGGTCCGCGCCTGCAGCGCAGGATCGCCAATCAGCAGCGCCGCATCATGCCATTGCAGCATCTCTTTGAGTGAAGGCTTCTGCCGGCTAAAGCCCGGATCAAGGCCGACGAATTTTCGAAGGTAAATTTCCACCAAGGCGGCAGAGGTGCGGGACGAATCGTCTGTGGCCACGCTGCGGATTTTATCGATCGCAACTTTGCTGACCAGCAGGATCGACCGGACCTTATTCTTCGCGGCAATCGCCACATCGGGCACGATCACCAGATCGGGAATCACCGTGTAAGCCGCCACAGGGATTATGCCGATATCAGCCGAGCCCTCCTTCAATTGCTCCGCACAGAGTGAGGGG
Organism: Acidobacteriaceae bacterium; assembly: GCA_027307045.1. Classification (GTDB taxonomy): domain Bacteria; phylum Acidobacteriota; class Terriglobia; order Terriglobales; family Acidobacteriaceae; genus Angelobacter. Next base: position 11,977 of record DAHUXR010000110.1, on the reverse strand, counting down.
ATGGTGTAGCTGATCTCAAAATGCTGGCGCAATCGATCTGCAGTCCCTTCGTTCTCAAAATCCCACATGAGCGGAGCGGTGTTCAGAAAGCTGATGGCAGAGATGCGGAGAGGGGACATGTACTTTTATTTTAGCAAGCTGCTGGATGGTGGGCTGAAAATCAGCTGAAAGCCAGATATACCGCGGATTTACCTGGATTGGCGCGGATCAAGAAATACATAACCTGTAGGCGCGTTATCTTCCAGCACTTCAGCTCCGGGGGTTGACATCCTTTTTAATATCCGTGTAAAGTCCGCCAAAGTTCTCATCGGGAAGGCCCAAGGTCGCGATGTCCACCGCAAGAGCTGTTACTTCAAACTCAATCTACTGGCTGGCGCTTTCCCTTACGCCGGGCATTGGCCCCACTCGTGGGCGCAAGCTGGTGGAGCGTTTTTCCACCATTCAGGATGTTTTTCACGCTTCGCTGACTGAGTTGGAAGCAGAGAACCTGCAGGCACACTCCGCCCAGCACATCGCGCTGGGAAAATCTCTGGAACTGGCGAATGACGAGCTTGCGAAGGCCGCAGCCGCAGGCATCCAGATTGTCTGCCGAAACGATGAAGGCTGGCCTGCGCGCCTGAGCGAGATTTACGATCCGCCGCTGGTCCTTTATGTGCGCGGAGATATTGAAGCGCTGTCACGCCCGGGCATAGCGATCGTCGGCACGCGCCATCCCACGCCCTACGGAATAGGAATGGCTGAGCGGTTGAGCTGCGATCTCGCTTCGCGTGGCCTGGCCATCTTCAGCGGCATGGCGCGTGGCGTCGATACCGCTGGGCATCGCGGCGCTATCAAAGGCAAAGGCAAAACCGTCGCGGTTTTCGGAACAGGCGTGGACGTGATCTATCCTCGTGAGAACAAGAAGATCGCCGGCGGAATCCTTGAATGCGGTGGCGCGCTGGTCAGCGAGTTTCCCCTGGAATCATTTGCCGCGCCGCAGAATTTTCCTATCCGCAACCGCATCATCAGCGGTCTGGCTTTGGGTGTGCTGGTTGTGGAAGCCGGCGAGTACAGCGGAACGCGCATCACCGCACGATGCGCTCTGGAGCAAGGCCGTGAAATCTTTGCCGTGCCGGGCAATGTGATCTCACGCAACTCCTGGGGGCCGAATACGCTGATCAAGCAGGGAGCCAAGCTAACTGCAACATGGGAAGACGTTTGGGAGGAATTGCCGGCCGACGTAAAACACCAGCTTGAATCCGAATGGGCGCCCCAAGCATCAGACGAGGAGCCCACCAGCAGCCTGTTCGGTAATGAATTGAGTCCGGCGGAAAAGAAGCTGCTGTCAATCCTGCGCCAGGACGAATCAACGCACATCGACGCAATCATGGAAAAACTGGAGGGCCAAATTTCTTCGTCGGAGGTGTTCACCGCGCTTTTTGAGTTGGAGCTTAGCGGCAAGGTGAAGCAGATGGCGGGGAAGAATTATGTCAAGAGCTTCTAGCTGCGGGTAATTGGTATTTGGTTCTTGGTACTTCGTAACTTCGGAGGCTGCAATGCGAAATTACCGCGATCTGGAAGTTTGGAAACTTGCTCACAAGCTAACTCTTGAGCTTTACGCAGCAAGCAAGAAATTTCCGAAGGACGAGATGTTCGGCCTTACATCCCAGTTCCGTCGGGCAGCAGTTTCAATAGGCGCAAATTTGGCAGAGGGCTGTGGGCGTCGAACGAGCCCCGAATGCGCTCGCTTTATTCGAATTGCGATGGGCTCAGCTAGCGAGCTTGACTATCACTTGCTGCTTTGCCGGGATTTCGGATTTGTAACAAATGAATTTTATGAGAGGAACTCGAAGGAATTGATCAGGGTCCGCAAAATGTTGTCCGCTTTGCTGACCAGCGTCGAAAACCAGATGCAGGCAAAAGCGCTTGCGGCGCACGGCTAAGTACCAAATACCAAGTACCTCTGGCCCGCCAGAGATTTGTCCCCACAAGCAGTTCCGTGGTAGCTTCAACTTGAATTACAGGGAAAAGAGTAACGTTGCCAAAATCACTCGTAATCGTCGAATCGCCCACCAAGGCGAAGACCATCAATAAATACCTGGGCAAGGACTACGAAGTCGAAGCCTCGCTGGGTCACATCAAAGATCTGCCCAAGAGCCAGCTCGGCGTGGACCTGGAGAGTGATGATTTCTCCACAGAGTACGTGGTGATCCCGGGAAAAGAAAAAGTTGTGGCCAAGCTGAAGAAGATGGCCAAAGGCGCGCTCGCCGTGTACCTGGCGCCTGACCCGGACCGCGAAGGCGAAGCCATTGCCGCGCATCTTGAAGAAGAGCTCAGCGAAAACGGCTCCGGCAAGAAAAAGAAAAAAGGCGGGATTGAGTTCCATCGCGTCACCTTTAATGAGATCACGAAGAAGGCGGTGCAGGAGGCATTCAAGCATCCGCGCGATATCGATCGCAACCTGGTGGACGCGCAACAGACGCGCCGCGTGCTGGACCGCATTGTGGGCTACCAGGTCTCGCCGCTGCTGTGGGACAAGGTCCGTCGCGGCCTTTCCGCCGGTCGCGTGCAGACCGTGGCGCTGCGCCTGATCGTGGAACGTGAGCGTGAAGTCAAAGCGTTTGAGAAAAAAGAATATTGGACCATTGACGCGCATCTCTACGGTGGCAAGCCGCCGGCGTTCGATGCGCGCTTTGTTGGCCGTGGCGACGAAAAAACCGAGGTTCCGAACGAGGAAGAATCCAAGAAGATCGCCAGCGCTCTTGAGCAGGCGCAGTGGTCGGTACGCAACATTGAGAAAAAGGAGCGCCGCCGTAGCCCTGCGCCTCCGTTTACCACCAGCAAACTGCAACAAGATGGATCACGCAAGCTGCGCTTCAGCGTAAAGCGCGTAATGATGATTGCCCAGCGGCTCTATGAAGGCATTGACCTGGGCAGCGACGAAGGCTCCGTCGGTCTCATTACTTATATGCGTACGGATTCGGTGCAGGTTTCACCCGACGCGCTGACCGAAGTTCGGGAGCTGATCAATGGGACCTATGGGAAAGATTTCCTGCCGGAGAAGCCGAACGAATACAAATCGCGGAAAGCGGCGCAGGAAGCGCACGAAGCAATCCGCCCGTCATCGGTAGCGCGGCACCCAGATGAGATCAAAAAGTACCTCCAGGAAGATGAGTACAAAGTTTACAAATTGATCTGGCAGCGCTTTGTGGCGTCGCAGATGACGCCCGCGGTCTTCGACCAGACCAGCATTGATATTGAAGCCAAAGCTGCAAGCGAATCGTTCACCTTCCGCGTAACCGGATCGGTGCTGAAGTTTGAAGGCTTCCTGAAAATCTACGAGGAATCCAAGGACTCAAAGGACGAAGAAGATGAGGCGCTCAAGCACAAGCTGCCTCCGCTGGAAGTGGGCCAGAAGCTTACGCTGCGCGAACTGAAGCCGGAGCAGCATTTCACTGAGCCGCCGCCGCGATTCAATGAAGCGTCACTGGTGAAAGAACTGGAAGAGCGCGGCATCGGGCGGCCGTCAACGTACTCGACAATCCTTTCGACCATCCAGGAGCGCCAGTACGTGCAGAAGATCGGCGGCAAATTCATTCCCACGGAAACGGGATTGGTCGTGACGGACCTGCTGGTCAAGAACTTTGAAGAAATTTTTGATCCGGCTTACACGGCGCGTCTTGAAGAAGAACTGGACGAGATCGAAGAAGGCAAAGAAAAGTGGACTGACGCGCTGGGCGGCTTCTACAAAAAGTTTTCCAAGGACCTACGCTACGCCGAAAAGCACATGGAAAACGTGAAGCGGATGGAGAAGCCCACAGACGAGAAGTGCGAGCGCTGCGGCTCTCCGCTGGTGCTCAAGTGGGGCAAGCATGGATCGTTCTACGCCTGCAGCGCCTATAAAAAGGATGATCCGGAAAGCTGCACGTTCACCAAAGAGAACCCGGTCAACCTTCCTGATTTTGACGGCGCCGAGATGCCGGAGACAGGCCAGGATGAATACTGCGAGAACTGCGGACGCGTGATGGTGTTGAAACGCGGTCGCTTTGGCCAATTCATGGCCTGCACCGGCTATCCCGATTGCAAGACCACGCGACGGCTCGACCAGGGAAAGCGCGTGCCGGACGTCCCACTGGAAGAGCTCTGTCCCAAGTGCAACCGCAACATGGTGCTGCGCCACGGACGCTATGGCGAATTCATTTCATGCAGCGGCTATCCGGATTGCAAGTACATCAAGCAGAATTTCATAGGCGTGAAGTGCCCGCAATGCGCCGATGGCGAACTGGTGGAAAAGAAAGCGCGCCGCCGCGGCAACACCTTCTATGGCTGCTCGAATTATCCTAACTGCGAATTCACGTCGGCATACAAGCCGGTGCCGGAAGCATGTCCGCAGTGTGGCAGCCCGTATCTGCTGGAAAAACATTTGAAGTCAGGGTCGCTGCTGGTGTGCCCGAATAACAGCAAGAAGTCCGCGGATGAAGAAGAGCAGCCTAAACCAAAAAAACGCGGCAAGAAAGGGACCGCTGCGGCCGAAGAAGCCAAGCCCGCCGCCGTAGCAGTGAAGTGCGATTACTCGCGCTCCATTCCCACGCCGGAATGGATGACACAAGGCAAGAGCGCCGACGATACACAGAGAGAAGCTGTTTAATCAGGAGCTAGGCAATTATGGCGAAAGCAAAAGCTGAAGACGCAAAGTTAATTCTCAAGATTTACGATCTGCGCAGGGAGCCGGTGATGCGGGCCGCGCGAAAATACGTGATCTCAGAGTTCTGGCCGCAGAATTATGACGAATTCAAGGCCGTGGTCACTGGCTACGGCACGGAGCCTAATGCATTTTTTCGGCAGGTGATGACCTACTGGAACATGGTTGCCGCCATGGTATTGCGCGGTGCCGTGAATGAAGAATTGTTCTTCGATTGCAACGGCGAGCCTTATTTTCTCTGGGCCAAGTTCGGTGACTATATTGCGCAGGCACGGAAAGACCAGGTTGACCCTGAGTTTCTCTCGCACCTGGAAAAGTTGACGGCGAAGCCAGCGGCGAAGAAGCGCATCAAAGGGCTGCAGGAGCGGCTGGTAGCGCGTCGCGCTCAGGCGGCAGCGGCGGCCAAAGCTGGAAAATAGTTGTGTTTGAGCTTGACCAATTCGTCTGCGATTGCCGTGCGGCACTGCGGCAGGACCGGTCGCAACAGGCTGTTCAGGAAGTGGTGCGCCGCGCGGTATCAGCGCCGGGCGACGTCCTTAAAGCGATCGGAGAACCACAGCGGGCGGAAATGCAAACGCTTTATCGCTCAGACGATCTTACGATCCTGAACGTGATCTGGGCGCCGTGGATGAATCTGCTGCCGCACAATCATCAGATGTGGGCCATCATTGGTCTCTATACCGGTCGCGAAGACAACATTTTCTGGCGTCGTGTACCGGGAAGCAATGGCCTGGTTGAGGCCGCGGGCGCGCGAGCGTTACGCGAAAAGGACGCTGAGCCGTTGGGCCGTGACATCATTCATTCCGTAAGCAATCCCATTCCCAGGCTAACGGGCGCACTGCACGTTTATGGTGGAGATTTCTTTGGCGTTCCACGCAGTGAGTGGGACGCGGAAACGCTGCTGGAGCAGCAATGCAGTGGTGAGAAGATGGCCCGGCGGTTCGAGGAAGCTAACGCATTGCTGGAAGCAAGACCGCGCAGGGCCGGCTAAAGCGTCGGCTAGAACTACGAAATATATTCCTTAATATATGGGTCTTGCACCTGGCCCAATTCATGCGCGCTGCCTTCAAACACGGCCTTACTTTCGCGCAGGATCATAAAGCTTGTGCGGATGTCCTGTGAAGGCTTTCCGTCGGACGGCTTCATGTGTTTGGTGGCCGGATCAAAGTAGTGTGTGGCCAATGTAAAGCCATCCTGCAGGCGATGCGTCACCATCAACGCGCTGGTCTTGAAAACGTCGCGTTGTTTCATGATCAATTCAATGATGGTAGTTGAGGTGATCGGATCCAGGCCGCCCGTGGGCGAATCATAGAGCAGCACTTCAGGCTGCGTAATGATGGCGCGCGCAATTCCCACGCGGCGTCGCATGCCTCCGGATAGCTCCGCTGGAAACTTATCGATGGCGGCTTCCAGTTCCACAAAGCTCAAAGACTCGCGCACGCGCTTTTCCACCTCCGCTTCAGGAAGGTGCTCTTCCAGCAACCGGAAAGCCACGTTGTCCCGCACATTGAGCGAGTCAAACAAGGCGCTTTCCTGGAATACGATGCCGACCTTGCTGCGGAGATCAAATAATTCTTCCTCCGTCATCGTGGTTATATCGTGCCCCAGAACATAGATTTTGCCGCTATCCGGCTTGAGCAGGCCAAGGCAGAGCTTCAGGATCGTACTCTTGCCCGAGCCGGCAACGCCCAGAATTATCTTGGTTTCACCGCGCCTGAGTTCAAAAGAGACGCCATCGAGCACGGGAGCTTCCTCAAAGCAGATGGAGACATTCTCAAAGATGATGGCTTTGTGGACCGTATCCAGGTTTTCCTCGTCGAATGGCGAAATGGCGTTGTCCAGCGGAGGCATGAGAATCAGCTCAGGACGATCAGGAGTTGCGTAAGAACGGCGTCGACGGCAAGGATGAGGACGGAGGACCAAACGACGGCCTCAGTGGTGGAGCGGCCAACTCCCTGGGTGCCGCCTTTCGTGGTCATGCCGAAATAGCAGCCAATGGTGGCGATAATAAATCCGAAGACCACCGGTTTTACCAGGCCCGTAACCACGTCAGAGTAATGCAATATCTGATAAGCGCTGTTCCAGTATTGCGTACTGTCCAGTCCCAGCATGAAAAAGGAAATGATCCATCCCCCGATCAGGCCGACAAGATCTGAGATGATGGTGAGAAAGAACATCATGAAGACCGTTGAGATCACGCGCGGTGTCACCAGTTTTTTGTAAGGGTCAGTGCCCAGGGCCCGCATGGCGTCAATTTGTTCCGTTACCTTCATGGAGCCAAGTTCGCTGGCCATGCCGGAAGCGTTGCGTCCGGTCACCATAAGGCTGGTCAGCACCGGACCCAGTTCCCGCACCATGGAAAAGGACACCAGCCGCCCGGTCATTGAGAGCGAGCCGAACGATTCCAGCGTTTTTGCCGTGTTCAAAGCGAGCACAATCCCGGTGAACATGCCGGTTAGAACTACAATAGGCAGCGATCCCACGCCGATAAGATCAGCCTGCTGGATGGTATCCGCCATGTAAAAAGGCGTACGAAATACATTTGTGAGCGAACGGAGTGAAAGATAGGTGTACTCCTGCACCGCGAGGATACTGCGCTTTACGAAATCGAACGGCGAGATCAGTTCCATCCAACAGGAAATATAGCAGAGCGTTAGCCCTCGCCCAAATTCTCCGCTGAGCGGATATCCTTTTACGGCTTCTCTGCCGCCACTGGCTGGATCTTGTCGAGCGGAATAAAGTCCGTCGGATACACGCCCGTATAGCACGAGGAACAATAGGTCGTCTTCTCGCCTTCGGCGCAGGCTGCACGCAGTCCTTCCAGAGAAAGATAAGCCAGCGAGTCGGCGCCAATGTAGTCGCGGATTTCTTCCAGCGACTTGTTGGAAGCAATAAGCTGCCCCTTGGAAGGTGTGTCCACGCCGTAATAGCACGGAGAAATTGTTGGCGGGCAGGAGATGCGTACATGAACTTCTTTTGCGCCCGCGTCGCGTACCATGCGGACAATCTTGCGGCTGGTAGTGCCGCGAACAATGGAATCGTCCACCAGGATTATTCGCTTGCCGGTGAGCAGACTGCGAATGGGATTCAGCTTGAGCTTTACGCCGAAGTCGCGCACGCGCTGTTCCGGCTCAATAAACGTGCGTCCGACGTAATGGTTGCGGATCAGCCCAAAGCGGAATGGCAGCAGCGATTCTGAAGAATATCCCAGCGCCGCGGCCACGCCAGAGTCCGGCACTGGCACAACAAGGTCGGCCTCGACGGGCGATTCCTTGGCCAACTGCCTGCCCATGGCTTCACGGCTCGCTTGCACGGATCGTCCAAAGACGACGCTATCTGGCCGCGAGAAATATACATGCTCAAAGATGCAGGCGGACTGCTTCATCTCTGAAGCAAAGTAGCGTGAGAAAGTGCCCTCAGGACCGACGACGACCATCTCGCCGGGCTTTACGTCGCGTTCATAGACGGCGCCGATAAGGTCAAACGCGCAGGTTTCAGAGGCGAACACGACTGTGTCGCCGGTGGGGCCGCCGCTGGGAATGCGTCCCATGGAAAGCGGACGAAAGCCGCGAGGATCGCGCACGGCAAAGACGCGGTCACGTGTCATCATCACCAGCGAAAACGCGCCTTCAATCCGACGCAGGGCGTCGCATACTGCTTCCGGCAGCGTATGTTCCTTGGACTGCGCAATCAAATGCACGATCACTTCGGTATCGCTGGTGGTCTGGAAGATTGATCCTTGCGCTTCCAGCCGGCTGCGGATTTCATTGGCATTCACCAGATTGCCGTTGTGCGCCAGGGCAATCATGCCCTTGTTGCAGTCCACCATGATGGGCTGCGCGTTGAGCACGGCGGAGTCGCCGGCGGTTGAGTAGCGCGTGTGTCCGATGGCCAGATTGCCCGGCAGCTTTTTGAGGACATCTTCGGTGAAGATTTCCGCCACCTCGCCCATCGCCTTGTGCATGTAAAGACGCTCGCCGTTGGACGAAACCACGCCGGCAGATTCCTGTCCGCGATGCTGCAACTGGTGCAGCCCAAGATACGCCATGGTGGAGGCTTCAAGATGATTGTGCACCGCCATCACGCCGCATTCGTCTTTGAATTTGTCCAGCATCGTTTTTCCGAGTCCCGAACCCGCGCATTTTGCGGGTGAGGGATCCCTATCCTCTTAAAATCTTTCCCGGTCCACAACGTTCATTGATTCTCATTCCCTTAAAATTCCTGGCAACTATAGCGATCCCTCCCCTTCGCAAAGACCACTCAGGGTCGGGGTTTCAGAAAATCTAACTTTTCTGCAACACTTCCGGCACCAGATGCTCCGGCGCGTCCACGTGCAGGGCCTTCAATAACGCTGTGTCCCAAACCTGCCGCAGATCAGACACCTTTGCGGAGACCGCCTGCCTGCCGTCAATGGATATCGCTAGTTTTTCAGGAATCGTGCGTCCGATCCGGTCCGCCCGTACGCCCCATTTTACCGCTATTTGTTGGATGATCGAGGCCTTTTCCGGGTCGCAACTTATCACCACCCGGCTAGCCGTTTCGCCGAACAAAACTCCTTCAGTGAAGACACCATTGGAGTTAAGGTCGATCTCCGCGCCAACGTAAGGTACAGTCACTTTCGGCTTCGACTTCACAAAGCTGGCCTCTGCCAGCGCCACCGCCAAGCCGCCTTCGGAGCAGTCATGCGCCGACTCAATTGCGTGGCCCAAGATCAGTTCGCGCAGGCACTTTTGTAGTGCTCCTTCCTGTTTCAGGTCGAGCGACGGGGGCACGCCCCAGATCTGTCCGATCACTTCTTTCGCATATTCTGACGAGCCAAATTCAGCTTCCGCATTCGCAGGGCCCGTTGTTCCACTCAGCAAGAACACATCCCGCTCCGGCTGGCGGAAGTGGAACGTCATGGCGTCTTCCACGTTCTCCAGCGTGCCCACAATACCAATCACAGGCGTGGGATAGATGCCCTCGCCCAGCGTCTCGTTATAGAGGCTCACGTTGCCGCCGGTGATGGGCGTCTCCAGCGTGGTGCAGGCTTCGGTGAGGCCGTCCACCACCTGAGAAAACTGCCACATGATCTGCGGCTTTTCCGGATTGCCAAAGTTCAGGCAGTTCGTCGCCGCAACCGGCGTGGCTCCCGTGCAGGAAACATTGCGCGCACTCTCCGCTACCGCGTGCATTGCGCCCAGCTTGGGATCAAGCCAGCACCAGCGTCCATTGCCGTCCAGCGCCATGGCCAGTGCGCGCTTCGATCCTTTTATGCGCATCAGTCCCGCGTCGGCGCCCGGCCCTTCCACGGTATTCGACTGCACCATGGAATCGTACTGTTCAAATATCCAGCGCTTGGAGCAGATATTCGGCGCAGCCAGCAGCCGCTTCAGGTTCTCCGTGAAATCGCTGGCCGCGCTCCATCGCACATTTTCCGGTTTAGCGCGTGACACCGGCGCGCTCCACGGCTCCATCGGCCTGTTGTACAGCGGCGCATTGTCGGTCAGCGCGGTGTTGGGAATATCCGCAACCAGCTTTCCGTGTTCCAGCACGCGCAGCCTGCCGCCACTGGTCACGCGCCCCACGATCACGCCATCGAGCCCCCATTTTTCAAATACCTTCAGCACTTCCTGCTCGCGTCCGCTTTCCGCCACCAGCAGCATGCGCTCCTGCGATTCGCTGAGCATGATCTCGTAGGCATTCATGCCCGTCTCGCGCTGAGGCACCAGGTCCAGTTCGATCTCGATTCCTACGCCGCCGCGAGCTCCCATTTCGCACGTCGAGCACGTCAAGCCTGCCGCGCCCATATCCTGTATCCCGACAACCGCTCCGGTGTGCATGGCTTCCACGCAGGCTTCCAGCAGCAGCTTTTCCAGGAACGGATCGCCCACCTGCACGTTCGGCCGCTTCTGTTCTGAGCCTTCGCTGAACTCTTCGCTCGCCATCGTCGCGCCGTGGATGCCGTCGCGCCCGGTCTTTGCGCCCACGTAAATCACGGGATTGCCCTCACCCGCGGCTTTGGCGTAAAAGATCTGGTCGCGCCGCACCAGCCCCAGCGCAAATGCATTCACCAGCGGGTTCCCCGAGTAGCAGGCCTCGAACTTGGTTTCACCGCCGAGGTTGGGAACGCCAAAGCAGTTTCCGTAGGAGGCAACACCGCTCACCACGCCTTCGAGCACTGAATGATTGCGATGAATAGTGACTCGGTCAGGGTCTTGATGCGGCTGCCCCATACTTTCCGCTGGGTGCCCCATCCTTTGCGCGTCCTTTGCGCAAAGGGTGGGATCGCTGGATGACTCGGAGACCGATTCTGTCTTGATCGGTCCGAATCGCAGTGAATCCATCACCGCGAATGGCCGCGCGCCCATGGTAAAGATGTCGCGCAGGATTCCGCCTACACCGGTCGCAGCGCCCTGAAATGGCTCAATGAAAGAAGGATGATTGTGCGACTCGATCTTGAATGCGCAGGCCCAGCCGTCGCCAATGTCGATGATCCCGGCGTTCTCTCCCGGCCCCTGCACCACCAGCTTGCTGCGCGTGGGCAGCCGCTTCAGGTGAACGCGTGACGATTTATACGAGCAGTGCTCGCTCCACATCACGCTGAAGATGCCAAGCTCCGTCAGTGAGGGTTCGCGGCCCAGCGAGGCTTTGAGCCGTTCATATTCTTCCGGCGTGATGCCGTGGTCTTTAATCACTTCTGGGGTAATGGCGGAAGCATGTGTCGTGGGCATGGCGGCTGTTCTTCTATTCTCGCATGTTCGATACTTGTAAGCAGTGGAGCACAGGCGCCCTCGCCTGTGGTTTTTTTCGATCACCCGATGTCCCGATCACCGGATCACTCGATCCCTACCCCTCCCCCCGGTACCCCAATTAGGATTCCAGAGGACTTGCACGATTCATCCCCGGCTGATCCCCGGAGACCTGCCCTACCCTCCCCCTCCGGCCTCAACTAGGATTCCAGAGGACTTATCTGCAACCATCCCAGGCGATCCCAGCCGGGCCCCCCGTCCACGCGCGGTTTTCGCGTGGATGGGCAAAGATTGGCGCAGAGTTCAGAGGTTATGTGCGGCCTGTGATTTTTGAGCGACTCGATACTGCGTAAACCATTGAAAAACAACAGCTTAACATAACACAACCCGCTAAAAATTGCAAGCAAATTCCGCTCTGGTCTTGACGAAAATTTTCGCTCTAAGACCGCTCCAGATCGGCTATCTTCCTCAACCCACTTAACAATGTTCAGCAAAAAACTAATTTTTCTACTTCCCTTTGCCGCTTGCATTCGTGTATCAAAAAGTCGGGCCGCGTCCGTGTTCT
>DAHUXR010000010.1 GCA_027307045.1 Acidobacteriaceae bacterium | reverse complement strand
AATTATTACTTTCAGAAAATTGGCTCCCCAGATTGAGGAAAGCCGCCATTTTCGCGGGAAAAGCTGTTTTTTCAACGTGCAGGAATCAGGCCTAAGCTTTTGAAAAGGTTGGAAATATATGTATTCCAGGTAGCAAGTTTTCTTTGTAACCGCATTTGGTTGGGCGGCGATATTCGCGTCACGAACATCGCCGCGGTTCTGTTTACTTGGTACCCTTCAAATCAAAGCAGGAGCAAGCTCAAAACTGTCCCGTCGGCTTGCCGCTGTGATCATGGTGGTCGCCGCTGCCGCCATCAGATCCAGATCCCGACCCGCTATCGGATCCAGAACCAGATCCGGATGAATGGTCTCCGTCCCCCGAACCGGAAGAATGGCCGCCGCTATCGGATGGATCGCCGCCGCTATGGTGGTCGCCTGGATCGCGCTGATCAGCAATGCGCAGGCTCTTGATGGGATCGTCATCGTCGCTGGAGGTACTTCCGTTGTCGTGGCGGCTGGGGCGGTCAAGCTGCGGACGCAAATCCTGTGTGGGGCGTGGCGCTTCCGGCCCACCCTCCATGCCCACGCGGCTGGAGAAGCCCGCGGTAATGAGCACCGACTGGCCGCGGCCAGTGACGGCCTCCAGCTCCACCACGCCTTCGTCCACGTCCACCTCAGTAAAGCCGCGACGGTCAACTTCAACGTCAAACTTTGTTCCGCGCACGGAAATAACCGCGCTGGGCGTGCCGATCTGGAAAGCCGGCGATCCGTTTATGCGCTTTTGAATTTGCGTGCGCACGCGGCCCATCAGAAGCTGAAAATATTTCCATCCATTGGCCTCTGGCTGCTTCAACAAAAGCTTGGTATGGGCGCGCACCAGCACGTCGCTTCCGTCAGAAAGCTTCAGCAGCAGGCGGCCCTCGTCGGTGCTCACCGTGGTATCGGGCGGCAGGATTTCGCCTCGCACTGGAGCGGCAAACGCCTGTGCGGGAAGCTGTATGCTGACTTTCCCCTTGAAGTCGGAAATTGTGGCCCCGGCATAGGGCGCGCTGGTGGTAGTCCCTTGCTGAGATTCCTGGGCTACGGCAGACGCGCAAAACAGAACTAAGCCGATGAGCGTAAAAATCGATTTGTTTTTCATGGTGTCACCTCTGAAACTTCACAGGCGCCGCGTGGCAGTGTGAATGCGAACGTGGTGCCTGCAGATTGATTGCTTGTTACATGGACCCTTCCGCCGTGTTGCTGAGAAATTCGGCGGACAAAACTCAATCCCAAACCCCAGCCGGGAATCGATTCACTGCGGGCGGGGCGATAAAAGCGTTCGAATAATTGCTCCAACTCGGCTTCCGGTATGACCGGGCCGGAGTTCTGTACTTCAAACTGTACTTCGTCGCCGGAGGAATGCACGCGAATCAGGACTTCTGTTCCGCCGGCGCCGTACTTGATGGCATTGCTGACCAGATTGAGCAGAGCGCCGGAGATGAGCGTCTCATCGCACTGCACAAATCCGTCGTCGCAATCGAGTTCTGCTCTTACCGTGACCTTGGCTGCCACAGCCAGCGGCTGCACCACTTTCTGCACGTGCTCCACCATGGTACTGATGCTGGTGCGAGTCAGGCGCAGAGGCCGCGCTCCAGCGTCCAGCCGCAGGACTTCCAGATAAGTGTTGATCATCGCCACCAGGCGATTCGTCTCGCGAAAGATGGTGGAAGGAGCTTCGCGCGTTGCAGGTGAGTTGGGATAGCGCATCAACAGTTCAGAGAATCCCTGAATCGAGATGAGCGGCGTACGCAGCTCGTGCGTGACAAAACTCAAGGCCTCCGATCGCGCCTGGTCACGCTGGCGACGAGCGGTGATGTCTTCTGCGATCAGCAAGAGCGCACCGGCTTCAGCAAAAGAAGTCCACGGCAGCCGGACGGCATGGAAAAGCCACAACTCTTCGCCGAGTGAAACTTCGTTCTCTGCCCATGATGCCGGCTGCGACGACAAGTCCGCGAGTTCCTGCCAGCCACCGGCAAGCTGCGTTACGCCTGAAAATTTGTCCATCGCAAGTGAATGACGGACACAAAACGCCTTCCACGTTTCATTGCTGAAAAGCAGTGCGCCGTCAGCGCCATAGACCGCAAGGCCCTCATTCATGGTTTCCAGCAACGTCTGGTTGAAGGAATAAAGCGACGACAATTCCGCCTGCAGGTCTTTGAGCGCAGCCAGCTTCCAATGCAGCCGGTCTGACGCAGGCCACTTGGCGAGGTCTGTGCCGGACTGGGCTGGCTTGAGCTGACCATAATGAGGGCTGATGGCGTGGCGAAGCTGCTGCAGGCGCAAGCTGACTTCGCGATCGACGATCAACAGATTTTCCAACTGCGCGATTGGCGCGGCAAGTACACCCGCGACTAACAAGGGACCATAGGCCAGCAGACGGTGAAAATCCGCAAACAGAAAATATGCCGCTACATACACGCCCGCCAGCATGCCGACCAGAATCAGCAGGCCACGCACGCCGGGATATCGCACAACCACCCACAGCGAAACCACGCTCATCAAGACCAAAAGCGTAAGTTGGCCGAAGTTGCCGATCTGTGACAGTATCCTTCCGCTCAAAGCCATGTCCGCCACGTTGGCGTTGATCTCCACGCCGGGCATCGGCAGTTGGTTGCTGACGGGAGTAATCAGGCGGTCACTGATGTCGATGCCGCCAAAGCCAATTAGCACAGCTTTGCCCGCCAGTTGTGGCGCGGGCTTGCCGGCCAGCAGATCGCCCGCCGAGACCACGACGAAAGGTGGGTTCGGCTCGCCCGGCTCAAACTGCGGACGGTAATCAATGAGCATGGGCGGCAGCGTTGCCATGCGTTCTACGCCGGGCAAATTTGCGTCGAGAACGATTTTTTTTGGCAGCACTCCCGGCTTAGCCAATTCGGCCAGCTTGAGCGCAAATGCTGGCCGCAATCCGTCCGCGCTTGGTTCCTGCACGGGAATGCTGCGGCAGAGCCCGTCAAAATCGATGATTGCCTGTACGTGCCCAACGCCTTTAGCTGCCTGCGCGAAGCGGGGAAGCGGGTCCATCCACAAATTGCCGGTGGGCGACGTAGAGATTTTGGCCGCCAGCACAATATTAGGAGCGGACTGTATGGCGCGGGCAAGCGCGGAATCATTCTGCTCATCCTCAAGCTCAGGCAAAAGAACATCCACGCCAATGGCTTTTGGATTCTGAGCGCTGACGGCGCGAATGAGTTTTGCCAGCTCAGCGCGGGGCCACGGCCAGCGTCCATGCTGCTCCAGCGTTGCATCGTCAATCAGCACCAGAGCGACCTGGCTCGAAACTGGCAGCGGACGCCGCAGGCGGAAGAAAAAGTCATTCAGCTTCTGGCTCAACGTGGAAACAGGGAAGCTCAGGCTCACCAGACACACTAGTCCCAATAAGATGGCGTTGAGTCTGACCCAACGGCCCCACGGGATGGGCTTGGCGTGCGTCGAATTGGAGAAAAGCTTCATCGCTGAACCCGATGTATTCCTTGCAATCAGCCGACCATCAAATCGATCCCCAGCCGTCGCGCTTTCTGGTACAAAGTCTTCCGTTCAATGCCCAATGCCCGCGCGGCCTTTGACTTGTTGCCGGCATGCTCCTGCAATACGCGCAAAATATGTTGGCGTTCCATGTCTTCCAATGAAGAAGGTGGATTCTTGTCCGAAAGGCCGTTGGTGCGAATCATCTGACGCTCGCGCTCCACGTCTGCGACGCCAATCTCGCCGGACGAACAGAAAATCGCCAGCCGCTCCACCAGATTTTCCAGCTCACGGACATTGCCCGGCCATGACGCATTGGTCAGCATCTTTACCGCGGAATCCGTGATGGTGATGTTGCGCTTGCTCTTGCTGTTGGAGCGCTTCAGGAAATGCTGCACCAGCAATGGAATATCTTCGCGCCGCTCTTCCAGTCCAGGAAGGTTGATTACGACAACGCTCAGCCGATAGTAGAGGTCTTCACGGAAGCGGCCTTCCGTCATCAGCTTGGTCAGGTCGCGATTGCTGGCCGCAAGAATGCGCACATTGATCTGCGTGTACTTGTGCGAGCCGACGCGGCGGATCTGCTGCTCCTGCACCGCGCGCAGAAGATTCACCTGGAAGCCCGGTTTGGTCTCAGAAATTTCGTCGAGGAAAAGCGTGCCGCCGTGCGCCGCTTCAAACAGGCCCGGACGGCTGCTGTCCGCGCCGGTATAAGCGCCTTTTTCATGGCCAAAAAGCTCGCTTTCCAGGATGTTTTCCGGAAGAGCCCCGCAGTTGACGGGAACAAAAGGCTTGTCCGCGCGCGAACTGTGATCGTGCAGCGCGCGAGCTACCAGCTCTTTGCCCGTGCCGCTTGCGCCCAGAATCAGCACACTGGCTTCCGTCGGCGCGACGCGCGCAATGGCGCGATAGACCTCCAGCATTTTCGGCGTTCGTCCAATAATGGATGTTTCGGGGCCTTCATCGACGGTGGCGGTGGCCTCGCCGGATGCGCGTTTGCTGGCCTGCACTCTTCGAACAAGAGTCAAAAGATCATCGATGAGCAAGGGCTTGCCCAGATACTCAATTGCGCCGGAGCCGAGGGACTTGGTGACAGTCTCAACGCTGGTGTGCGCCGTCATGATTACGCAGGCGCACTGCGGCTGCAGGACTTTGATGAGATCAAGCACGTTGAGCCCGTTGGCCGTGCCCAGATAAAGATCCAGCAGCGCAAGCTGCACCGGCTCCTGGCGCAGGATTACGTCTGCCGTGGCCACGCTGTTGGCGGTGAGGCATTCATAACCCTCCGCGGCCAGCACGGAGCTGAGCAGGCTGCGCGTGGAATCGTCGTCATCTACCACCAGAATTCTGAAGTTACGATTTTTTTCGCTGCCGGACATCCGAGAGCCTTTCTACAGCCTGGTAAGGCTGTGGCAACAACTTGCATCCCGTCGAAATTTGCTTCGTCAAACTTGCGTTGTCAAAATTTGTTTCGTCAAAACTTGTATCGTCAAAATTTATACCCCAGCGTCACGCTCACGGCATTGGTGCGGAAAGCGCCTGTTGCCTGTATCAGGTGGTAATAGGTGTAGTCCGCGGAAAGGTCCCACGGTCCAAAGAGAAAGTCGTTTTTCATCACCGCAACGCCCGCCGGAGAGTAGCCGGCAAAGTCTTCCAGAATTTCAGCGCCGCCATAACCCAGATATTCGCCGCGATAATGTTTGCCCAAACGCATGCGGATTCCGGCCGCCCCAAGATGGCTGCGATATTGATTGGGGCTGAAATAGCCGTGGTTGAGGTCTTTGGTGAAATGGATATGGCGGAAAGCGTAGCCCCCACCGATGGCAAACTGATTGTCATGCCAGGGGAACCAGCGCAACGCTTCTCCCCACTCGCGCTCGCCATGATTGCCGTCAGAGTAGTGAGTGGAAGAAAAGCTGCCCGCGATGGATAGATTATGGGCGCGGTAATCAACATGGCTGTGCCAGCCCTGCGCGAGCAAATCGAACGCGGTGGAATCAAACGTGGGCGAGATTGGATAGCGCGAGAAGCCGCCGGAAACATAGAGCCCCTTCAAGGGATAAAGTTCCAGGTCTCCGCCATAAAGAAGCTGGCTGCTGGTGTCGGCAAAGCGCACCGCTCCCAGGCTGGTGCGTACAGCAACATATTTGCCGAGCCGGAGGCGGGTTTCCCCAGCGCCGGAAAGAACCGTCTCAGTGAAGGTGCCGGTCTTCCACAGCGATGTTTCTTCCACGCCCACGCGGCTTGTGATGTTTTTGCTCAACTGATAGACGATGCCCTGGCTGGAATAAACCGAACGGTTTCCTGAAGTATCGGTAAAAAACGATTCAGAGTTTTGTACGCGATGGAATTTCCGCGCTTGCGCTTCTACGGGTTCAGAGGCCAGATAATCACTGTATTGCTGCAATTGCAGGCTGGTGGGGTGGCGTGAAAAAGCCTGCTGCAACTGCACGCGCGCCTCTGCGCGCTTTCCTTCCAGCGCCAGATTGTGGACCAGTCCAAGCGCAGCGGTTTCGTCATCGGGATCAGCCGCGAGCAGTTCGCGATAGAGCCTGTCAGATTCGCGATAGTTTGCCCGATAGCCAAAAATCTGCGCCAGTTCCAGTTTGGCGTTACGACTGGAGGAGTTGGCCAACAGGATGGAGTTTAAAAGGCCAATCGCCTGGCGGTCTCGCTTCTGCTCCACGTAGATCCGGGCCAGCTGGATTTGAAGTTCTTCGCGATTAGGAAACTTGATCAGCCCCTGCTGAATGAGCGAAAGCGCTTTCTGCTCATTGTGCTCGCTGAGCGCCTGCTGGCTTTGGGCGACGATCTGCGCAATTTCCTGCTCAGGCGTCTGCTGGGAAAGGGTCTGCTGTGAAAAAAGATGAGTGCTCACCAGGGCGAGCATGGCCGTCATAATCCTGACGAAGATGGCTTGACGTTTCATGTGTTCGAGCCCGGCGCGCCTGGTTATCCCTTATTAGCAGGCAAGTGATCGGCCTAAACCTGTTTTTCAAGCAGTTAGACAAGGTTGAGGTCGCCCGCTGGAGCCAAAAGTGTATCCAAACGACGTACTGGGTGTATCAGATTTCAACACATTTGAAGGGTTAATACAATCCAGAGCTGGAAGGCAAAGGTGCTAGTACCAGACCGGCAAAAACCACGGAATTGTGGGGCCTAAGAGGCGGTAAAAGGGCGGCAATAAGACCAGCTTGCCGATCAGGACGCAGGCGGTACGCCGCAATCAAAGTGCCCTGAAGAGGATTTATCGTTCAGGGTGAAGATCCCAGAGTGCTTGTCCGCATTGATGACCACCGCGCCAAGCCCCATATAGCTATCTTCAAGCGCGGTCTTGCCCAGGTAAACGGCAATGATCTCATTCTTGTACGTGCCGGGGCCGGTGAACTTGGCCTTGTTTGCATGCAGTGCATCGGCCATGGCGGAACCGGGGCCGATCGTCAAGGCCAGCGTGGGCAGTGAACTGCTTGGGCCAAAGTTACCGGAAAAAGTGTTGTTGTTGAGGATTCGGCAAAAGCCTCCGGTCACGGTGCGGGATTTAGGTTTTTCAATTGTTGCGGTGGGCTGGGGCGCGGCAGCGCCGGCTAGAACTACGCTGATCATTACCACCGTGGACAACAATCCTGCTTCTCGTGTTTTCAGTGCCATGGTGAACCGAATATTAAATCCGCTTATTTGTGATTTCAACACCGATTACAACCAGGCAAGATTGCCGGAACGTAGCTATGCGAGTGCGTGCAGATTAATGGAGAGATTGAATGTGGCGTGGTAGAAAGACTTTGGATCTTCGGAAATTTCTACTGGCACATACAGGCACAAGTCATTATACTTTCCGCCATTTCACTAACATTTCCTTGGGGGATTATGCCTCGCCATAGCCATATCTGTGTAACTTTAACTTTACTGCTGTTAGCTCTGTTTGGGTGTGGTGGAAGCACGTCTTCGCCGAGCCCGACCCCTACGCCGCTCTCGAGCCCCACCCCGGCTCCTACCCCGCTCTCGAGCCCGACCCCAACTCCTACGCCGCAGAATGCGCAAGTGGCAGGAACATGGAAGATCCTACTGAGCGAGGACCAATCAGCTGGATTTCAGTCTATTAATCCAGACACGAACTCCACCCGGATTGAGATGAAGCTGTTGCAAAGCGACACGATATTGCAAGCTGATTCCACGCAGTTAATCTGGTATGGCAATGTGGGATGCGGCACGGCGGCAACAGGATTCTGGGCATTTTGGGGTGGCTGGGAGAATCGCTTTCTGTCGTTGACATCGGGGCAGGTTTCCGGAAATTCTGTATCTCTGGTTATTACCGAGAGTGAAGGCGCTAATCAGCCTTCAGGTCAATTGAAACTTACGGGAACCTTGCAGCCGGATGGGTCCATTGCCGGGAGCGTTATAGATACGTGCATTAATGCGACCTCGGTCACCTTTACTGCAACCCAAACAACTGCTTTCCCGCCCAGCGCGTGGCCGAATTGAAACTGGGAACTACCAGCGACTCAACGCGCGAGCCAAAGATCAGGCATCACGATTTATTGGCAAATAATTTGGTGCGAAAGGGGGGACTCGAACCCCCACGCCTTGCGGCGCCAGATCCTAAGTCTGGTGCGTCTGCCAATTCCGCCACTTTCGCACGTGAGCAGTTTGTATTGTAAATCGTGAGGCTGCCTGAGTGGGAAGGGAAGCCGCAAAGGTCGTCATCATAGCAATCATTGCCAGAGCGCGATGGTCTGGAATGGCCGTGGTTTATAAGCAGAAAAACTGGCGGAACTAATCCAGCCTTTTGTTGTACTATGTCGCGCATGAAATCCAGTTTGTTGCTAGCCATATGCCTTGCTGCGTTCGCCACAGCGCAGACCACCACCGACAATGCCAAGCCTGCCGCACCCGCTGCCGAAGAAAGCGTTGCTGCGCCTAAAGTGAATGAGCCGTTGGCCGCCGCGTGGGCGCTAATGAAAAAAGGGAAGCTTACGGATGCGGCTGCCGCCTTTAAAGCGCTGGTGGAAAAAGATCCTACGCTGGCGGATGCGCATGCGGGATTGGTCCGCTGCTTGTTAAGCACCAATCAACTGGAGGAAGCTGACGACGCCGCCAAAAAAGCCCTTGCGGCATTGCCGTCATCGGCAGTGGTCCACGCGGCAGTTGGCGATGTGGCATTTCGGTCCGGGAATTTTGCCGATGCCGAAAAAGAATATCGCGCCGCGCTAAAGATCGATACTAATTCCCCCCGCGCCGTGTATGGCATGGGGCGGATGCTTCATATGGTGTCTCTGAACAGGAGAGCAAAAGAAAACTTTGCCCGGGCGCATCAACTTGATCCGGAAGATAGTCAGATCACCAGAAGCTGGTTAAATACCTTGCCGTACTCGGAGCAACTTGAGCAGCTCAAAAAGATGGACCTTGATGCTGACGAGAAAGCCAACAGTCAGCGCATGCTTACGGCTCTGGCGGAAAAGAAACCGTGGGTGCTTGCCAGTGAGATCAAGACCATGGAAATCAAGATGCCGCACTATGGGCGAAAGATCGAATATACCTATGACATCGACCGCGGTCCCGCAACGATCAGTAAAGGGTATGCTCTTCAGGTCAAGTTCAATGATCGCGTAAGCGCAGAACTCCTGCTGGACACCGGCGCAGGGGGCATCACCATTGGCCGCAAACTCGCGGAACGAGCTGGCGCTGTCAAGATTGCGGATACCTGGATTGGCGGCATCGGAGACCAGGGAGCTACGCTCAGCTACGAGGCATGGATTGATAAGATCACTATTGGCAGCGTGGAATTTCACAACTGCGTCGTCACGGTTTCCAGCAAAAATAATATTGCCGATGAAGCCGGCCTTATTGGCGCGGACGTATTCAGGAGGTTCCTGATCACACTGGATTTTCGCGAACAGAGAATGTTGCTGGCGCCCCTGCCCAAGGACCCTAGCGCGGGCGCGGAAGAAGACAAGTGGCAGGACCGCTATATTGCCCCGGAGATGCAGGGCTTCACCAAGTTTTACCGTTTTTATCACGACATGGTTGTGCCCGTGGTGGTCAACGACAAGGCGGTTGGGAATTTTATCCTCGATACCGGCGCAGACCTCAACATCATGAGCCCTAAGCTTGCCTCGCAGGTGACTAAAGCCAGGGCGGATGGTGATTACACCATGAAAGGCGTGAGCGGCAGGGTGAAGGAAGTTTTGACCGGCCAGAAAGCGATCCTGCAGTTTGCCAAGATGCGGATCGAAAGCCATGATCTTCCTGCTTTCTCTACTGATAACATCAGCGCTTCTGAAGGCACTGAGATAGCAGGATTCATTGGCATTCGTACACTTGTACAAATGAAAATGGTGATCGACTATCGCGACGGGTTGGTTAACTTTGAAGTGTATGACTTCAAGAAAGCCCGCGAATAATCGAAGTCTTTGCCAATGAACACTGACGCAAGTATTCTCTGGTGATGCGTTCTGGAGTTGTGTCCAAGCTCTGCTGTTTCTTACTGATAATTATTCTCGTGCCTCTGTCCTTGGCGCAGAGCTTGCCGGCCACGGCAGACGACGCGCTGGCCAATGCGCATCATCTATTTCTCCAGGCCGATTTTCGCGGCGCGGCAGCTGCGTTCCGGAAGATTGTCGATGCCAAACCGTCCGCTGAAGCCTACGCGGGTCTCGTCCGCAGCCTCTTGAAAGCCGATGACGTTAAGGCCGTTGAAGAAAGTTCACAAAAGGCGCTGGCAGCTTTTCCGGACTCAGCGACGATTCATGCTGAGCGTGGCGACGTTTACTATCGCCGCGGCTTCATTTCGCAAGCTGAAGACGAGTACCGGGCAGCGCTTAAGCTGGACGAGAAATGCGCTCGCGCATGGATCGGGCAGGGAAAAGTTGACGCGGTTTATGCTCGTCAAACCAAGGCAAAAGCAGCCATCGCCAAGGCACATGAGCTTGATCCCCAGGATAGCGATGCGTTTTATGAATGGGCCATCCGCTTGGCCTATCCGGAAAATGTGGCGGCACTGGAGCGGCATCTGGCGGAATTCCACAACGATGCGGAAGCAGAACGGCATGAGCGGGAATATAAAGATTTTTTGAAAGCCCTGGCCGGCCGCAAGACCTGGATACCGGCGCGTGACGTGGAGCACGCGGAAATAAAGATGGAAGCGCTGACCGTAGGCCCCCGCATGGTGCTGCGCGGTTACGGCGTGCGCGTGCGACTGAATGACCGCGCCACGGTGACGCTGCTGGTGGATACCGGATCTTCAGGAATCACCATCACGCGCAAGCTGGCGCAAAAGATTGGCGCGAGCATGCTTTCCGAGCAGGCAATAGAAGGCGTTGGCAAATCGGGTGCAGCGGTGGGCTACAAGGCCTGGGTGGACAAGGTTGTGATTGGCGATCTTGAATTTCATGACTGCTTTGTCCAGGCCACGCCGCGAGAGATTGTGGAAGTGGATGGCATCATTGGCCTGGATGTTTTCTCAAAATATCTGATCACGCTGGACATGCCTGCGCGCAAGCTTCGGCTGGAGCCAATGCCTGCCCGAAGCAACGATGGTCCGCCAGCAGAGGCAGAAGCTTTCAGCCAGACCTTTACACTTGGGCATTTTCTGCTGCTGCCGACCGAAGTGGGGAAAAAAGCCACAGGGCTGTTTGTGGTCGATAGCGGCTCCAACACCAACACCATCTCACCGGAGCTGGCAAGATTGATGCCGGAGATGCGGGCCTTCAATTCGCCCATGTCGGGGGCCAGCGGCGTGGTGAACAGCGCCTTTATCGCGGACGATGCAACCCTGCGATTTGCCAAGGTGAACCGCAGCGATCGCATCAGTACGCTCGATCTTCATTCGGTGAGCAAAGACCTGGGGATTGAAGTCTCCGGCCAGATTGGCTTCAGTGCCATGGAGAACATGAAATTGACGATTGATTATCGAGACGGGTTGGTGAGGTTTGTGGGGAAGTAAGCCGAATGTACGGCGATCAGCCGAAATTGACCCATTGCAGAATTGCAACTTGCTCCCTGACACTCGTATGATTACCCGCTCGGCCTAAATAAGGAGCTTGTTCCGTTATGATTCTTCGGAGTCGTGTGTTTGTTTTGTCATTGATCTGTCTTTTTACCACCGCATTTGCCCAGTCACCCAAGAACCCTCAGACCTCTGAAGACAAGCAAGGCAAGAAGCCGGCGGGAGCTCCGGCGAAAAAACCGTCGACCAAGACCGTGGCCCCGGCACAGACTCCGCCGCCCGCCGCAGGACAGATTGATGAAAAAGTGTTTGGCGCGATGCGCTGGCGGCAGGTTGGCCCGTTCCGTGGCGGACGCGTGCTGGCCGTGACCGGGGTTCCGGGCGAGCCAAACGTTTTCTATTTTGGCGGAGCTTCCAGCGGCGTGTGGAAGAGCACTGACGCGGGCACGAACTGGCAGCCATTGTTCGATAAGCAGCCGATTGCCTCGATTGGCGCGATTGCCGTGGCGCAATCTGATCACAACGTTATCTATGTAGGGTCCGGCGAGGCGTGCATACGCGGCAACATTTCTTACGGCAACGGAGTTTACAAATCAATTGATGCGGGCAAAACGTGGAAGAACGTTGGCCTGAAAGATACGCAGCATATCGGCGCGTTGATTATCGATCCCAGGAATCCTAATGTCGTTTTTGTGGCCGCGCTGGGTCACGCTTATGGATCGAACGAAGAACGCGGCGTCTTCCGCACGACCGATGGCGGCGCTACGTGGCAAAAGGTCCTATATAAGGACAACAAGACCGGGGCAATTGACGTGGTGTTTGACCCTAATAATCCAAACACGTTGTTTGCATCGCTATGGGAGGTGTATCGCAATCCCTGGAGCCTGAACAGCGGCGGCCCGGGCAGCGGACTGTACAAATCCACCGACGGTGGAACCACGTGGACGCACATTGAAGGACACGGCTTGCCTGCGGGAATCATGGGGCGGATTGGCGTCTCGGTTTCCGGCGCAGACTCAAACAAGGTTTACGCCATGGTGGAATCGAAAGAAGGCGGGCTTTACCGGTCAGACGATGGCGGCGATAACTGGATTCGCATGAATGAAGACGGACGCCTGCGGCAGCGCGCCTGGTATTTCAGCCATATCTTTGCCGATCCAAAATCGGCGGACACGGTTTATGTGTTGAATACCGGCATGTTTCGTTCTACGGATGGCGGACGCACTTTTGGTCTGCTGCCCGCGCCGCATGGCGACCACCACGGGTTGTGGATCGACCCGGACAATCCGGACCATCTGATCAACGGGAATGACGGCGGGGCAACAGTTTCTCTCGATGGCGGGCGCACTTGGTCCACGCAATATAACCAGCCAACAGCGCAGTTCTACCACGTGATTACAGATAATCGCTGGCCGTACTACATTTACGGCGCGCAGCAGGATAACTCAACCATCGCAATCAAGAGTTATGACGACGATGGCGTGATTGGCCGGCAGGATTGGTATCCCGTGGGTGGCGGAGAGAGCGGCTATATCGCGCCATATCCGCCCGATCCGAATATTACGTTTGCCAATGCCGAGGCATTTACCTCTCGCTTTGACAAACGCACCGAGCAGGTGGTGGATATCTCAGTCTGGCCGCTGGATGTTTCAGGAAACGGCGCGGAAAAATTGCTGCACCGCTTCAACTGGACATCGCCATTGATGATTTCACCGCACGATCCCAACACTCTGTACACAGCAAGCGAGATGGTGTTCAAGTCCACCAATGCCGGACAGAGCTGGACGGCAATCAGCGGCGACCTGACGCGCAACGATAAATCCAAGCAAAAGCCATCCGGCGGGCCGATTACGCTGGACATTACCAGCGTTGAGTATTACGACACGATCTTTGCGCTGGCGGAGTCACCGCTGAAGAAAGATACGATCTGGGCCGGGACGGATGACGGCCTGATCCAACTCACGACTGATGGCGGCCAGCACTGGGCCAATGTTACGCCTAAAGACATGCCGGAATGGAGCATGATCAGCATCATTGAGCCGTCACATCATGATCCCAACACGGTGTACGTCGCGGTGGACCGGCATAAGTTTGATGATTTTCGTCCGCTGATTTTCCGCACCAGGGACAATGGCAAGAGCTGGATCCTGACCGCCAATGGAATCCCGCAAGGTTCATACGTGCGATCCGTAAGGGAAGACCCCAAATGCAAAGGCCTGCTCTATGCGGGAACTGAAACCGGCGTTTATTTTTCCGTGGATGACGGCGGGCACTGGCAGCCGCTAAAACTGAACCTGCCGGCAGTGCCTGTTCACGATCTTGAGATTCACGGCGACGATCTGATTGCCGCAACGCATGGACGCGCTTTCTGGGTGCTGGACGACATTACGCCGCTGCGGCAGCTTGATTCGGTTTCATCGACTACAGAGATGGTGCTGTTTAAACCGGAGACGGCACTGCGCCTGCATTTGCCGACTGACATCGAACGGCGCGGGCCGGTGGGGGACGATCCACCGCCGGGAGCAATCATTAACTATTACTTCAAGATCGCGCCAAAAGATGAAGTAAAACTTGAGATCCTTGATTCCGCGGGAAAAGTGGTTCGCGCGCTTTCCAGCAAGGAGAAGAAAGGCGACGAGCAGCCGCCGGAATGGCCGGACCAGGTGAAGGAAGTTACCACGATTCCCGCCGCAGCCGGCATGAATCGATATGCCTGGAACCTGCGCTGGGAGCCACCGGTAAAAATTCCGGGAGCGTTTTACAGCGACGTTGGTCCGCAAGGGCCACTGGCACAACCGGGGCAATACACAATCAAGCTGACTGCGGGGAAGCAGAGCGTATCGCAGCCGCTGGAAATTGTGATGGATCCGCGCACCAGGAACATCAATCCTGACGATCTGCGCAAGCAGTTTGAACTGGCCGCGCAGGTCAATGAAGCAAACAACGATTTGCATCGCGCAGTGAACCAGGTCCGCACCATGCGGGCTGAAATCAAGTCAGTCCAGCAGCGTTTTGACAATGATCCGAAAATGAAAGCTTTACTTGAACAAGCCGCCGCACTGGATAAGAAAATGGCACCGGTTGAGGAACATCTTATCCAGGTGAATATGAAGGGATCAGAAGCGAACCTGGCTTTCCCCAATATGTTGAATGAGCAGTTGGATAGCTTTAGCGCTATTGTGCAAGCGGGTGAAAGCGCGCCGTCACAGCAGCAATATGAAGTGTTCAAAATGTTGCGCAGCCAACTGGACCAGCAGCTGGCGGCATGGAAGCAACTCATGTCAGCGGACGTGCCGGCATTCAACGAGGCCATGAAGAACAGCAACACCCCGGCACTCTACTTGCCGCCGGAAGGCGAATAAAGTGTTGGTTTAGAGCGGGTTAGAACCTGGGGAATACCTGATTGGGCTAAAAATACTATGCTCAGCAGGCATCTTTTCAGGCGTATTATGAAACAAAGAACTGAGGCCGAAGCTGCTGTCGGATTTCCGGTCCTTTTGTACGTGCTCCCCCATCCGTCTGTTGCCACAAGGAGTCATCCATGCGCGCGATCCTTTTCGTTGACGATCATGAAGTGCTGGCCCGTTTGAGCTGCGAAATTCTGGAAATGCAGGGCTATCGCGCGGTGAGCGCTTACAACGGGGCAGAGGCCCTGCGCAAGTTCGACGAAGAAGATTTCGACATTCTGGTGACCGATTTCCGCATGGACGGAATGAACGGCGTTGAACTGGCCAAAAAAGTTCACGAAAAAAATCCTGACGTTCCAGTGATCATCGTTACAGGCTATGGCCCAATTGATGGCGGCAAAGACGTTGCCGCATGCCTGCAAAAGGAAGACCTCTTTCCCGCGCTTCTGGAAAAAATCAAGATGTTCTTGGGCGAAAGAGAGCCGCGTCCGCAGGAAGTAAAAACAGCTTAAGAATCTAACCACAAAGGCCACGAAGGAACACAAAGCTAATTCTTCGTTGTCCTGTGAAGTTTTCTATACGCTCGCTGTTGTGTTTTTCCAACGTTCTCTTTACCCTCGCAAAATCATTTCATCGTACTTTATCTTCTTGGTGTTTCTTCGTGTCCTTTGTAGTTCACGTTTTTGTTAGACTCACCCAGTGCGTCGCCTCATTGTTAATGCGGATGATTTTGGCCTTACGTCGGGCGTAAACCGCGCCATCATTGAAGGCAATCGCTTGGGTATTGTGACTTCAGCCACGCTCATGGCCAACGCAAAAGCAACTGACGCTGCGATCGATCTAGCAAAAACGCAGCCTGGCCTCAAGGCTGGATGCCACGTGGTCCTGATTGATGGCGTGCCACTGAAGGCAAATCTTCAGTCGCTGACAAATGGCTCGCCGCGCTTTCGTACCAGCTTGAAGCAATTTTCTATCGCCGCACTGCGCAAGCAGATTTCCGCTGAGGAAGTTCAGCGGGAAGTGGAAGCGCAAATCCGCAAGGTCCAGTCGCGCGGAATTACGCTGACGCACCTCGACAGCCACAAGCACACGCATGTGTTTCCGCATATCTTGCGACCCCTGCTGCGCGCCGCAAAAGCCTGCGGCATTCGCGCGATAAGAAATCCGTTTGAGCCGCTACGCTGCTGGCCCGCCGTGATGGTGTTGAATACTCCGGGACTTTGGCTGCGTTCGGCCGGAGTTATGGCGTTCCAGATGTTTGCCGCCGACTTCCACAGCGCAGTAAAAGAAGAAGGAATGGTTTCACCCGACGGTACGGTTGGCATCGCGGTTACCGGCATGCTGGATCAGAAAAAGCTCTTGCGAATTCTTGAAGCACTGCCTGACGGCACTTGGGAACTGGTCTGCCATCCTGGATATTCAGACGCTGATTTGCAGGCAGCGGGAACACGGTTGACGCAATCGAGAGAAGTTGAACTTTCAGCGTTGACATCAGAGGAGACAAAGAAAGCACTCGCGCATCGACAGATAGAGCTGATCTCTTATGCAGATCTTTAATCTTGCGCTTCTGACATAATCGCTTTACCGACTGGCCAAATACCTCACCTGAAAAACAAGAGTATCTCGAGACTGCGGACAGCTGTTTCAGACATCCCACGGGGAACGCTGATTCGCTTTAGCGGGTATTTCGCTGTATGCCAAACTGCCATCAGCAGCTTTGCCGACGAGATACTGAAGCTGCAAAATGTGCTTGCGTTCACAATAGCTACGGATGCCGGTAATGATCTCCGGAAAAATTTGCAGGCCGTTGATGATAGCGGCGCTCGCCAGTTCCACGGCTCGCGCTCCACTTAACAGGAAGCGTACAACATCTTCCGCCGAGCTCGCGCCATTGGTGCCGATGATGGGAACGTCTTTTGAGACGTTGCGCCAACACTTGCTGACCCAGTAGAGACTTGCCGGCAGTGCCCAGCCTCCGCCGATAGCGCCCCATGAGCCGAGAATTGGTTTCTGCGTTTCGATAGCGGCATGAATCCCTGTATGCGTCCCGTCAGCACCAGCATGTAGAACTCGATGAAAAGGGCCTACATTTTTCTTACACTTTTTCGTTGTCGGGAAGGGAAGACTTGCAGAATCAAAAACTTAGGATTGGTTGCGGGGGGTGGATTTGAACCACCGACCTTTGGGTTATGAGCCCAACGAGCTACCAGGCTGCTCCACCCCGCAAATCCAATATAGCAGCGCGTTTACACGCGGTCAAACGCGAGAAGGTGAATGTAGAGTGAGGATTGCAGGCTTAAATGCTATTCAACCAGAGGTTTCTGTTTATGCCAGTCAGTCTGTTTTTGGTAAGCGTGCGCCAGTGCGAGCACTGATCCTTCGGCCCCGGGTGCTCCGATAATTTGCAGACCAATCGGCAAGCCGGATTTTGAGAAACCGCAGTTCAACGAAATCGATGGAAGTCCATAGACGTTGAATGGCCGCGTATTGCGTAACATGACCATCTCTTTATTGCGGAGCTGGTCAGGGGCGGATTGAAGTTCGCTGAAGGTCGGCGCGAGCAATGGCGTTGTAGGTGTAAAGATCAGGTCGATCCGCTCAAGCATCTGCAAGATCTGGCGGCGTTGCCGCAATAGTTCACGCCGGGCCTGGATATACTGCGGGGCGGTCACATCGGCTCCGCTGCGGACGCGCCGCAGCGTTTCCGGATCGTAGTCTTTTTCCTCTTGCGGCAAATATTTCTGATGGTACGCATAGGCTTCGCAGCGGACCAAGGTGCGATCGGTATCAGTAGAGAGCTCGACTTCTTGAACGCCGGCGGTGATCTTGGCTAGCGCGGTCACGGCAGAATCAACAGCGCTCTTAATTTCCCCATCCACTTCATGCCAGTAATCGCGGGCGACGCCAAGGCGCAGAGCGGCAGTGCTTTCTTCAATGGCAGACGGATAATACACAGGAGGAAATTTCTGGCTGCCAACGTCCTGCGGGTCGTAAGCGGCGATGGCTTGAAGGATCAGCGCAGCATCGGCGGCGGTACGGCCCATGGGCCCAACATGGTCGAGCGACCAGGAAAGGGGGATCACGCCGCGGGCGCTTACCAATCCATATGTGGGTTTCAGTCCGGTGATTCCACAGCAGGCCGCAGGCAAGCGGATTGAGCCTGCTGTATCTGTGCCAATAGCTCCAAAGCAAAGGCACGCCGCAACGGCTGCGGCTGAGCCGGAAGACGATCCTCCGGTAACGTGCGCGGTGTTCCATGGATTACGCGCCGGACCAAAATGCCCGATGATGCCGCTGCCTCCATAAGCAAATTCATGAAGGTTGAGTTTGCCCAGAAGGATTGCGCCGGCGGATTTTAAGCGTCGAATAACTTCCGCGTCCCCTGTGGGGACGTTGTCTTTCAGCACTGCGGTGGCGGCAGTGGTTTTCACGCCGGCAGTTTCAACCAGGTCTTTTACGGCCAGGGGAATGCCATGCAGGGGCCCTTTCCATTCGCCGCGGGCGATCTCAGCTTCAGCTTTGCGGGCATCTTCCAGAGCTGCGTCGCCCGTGATGGTAATAAAAGCGTTCAGCTTTGGATTTAGCCGCTCAATGCGATCCAGACACGCACGAGTGAGTTCAACAGGAGAAACTTCTTTCTTCTGGACGGCCTTGCTGGCGTCCGACAAATCAAGCAAAGGCAGTTCGTCGGCAGCGTGTTTTGAGGAAGACAACATGTCAGGTCTCAAGAATATCACTTAGACGCGTGCGAAGATCTCCCACGCCGTGCGATAGGTATTGGCATGTGCTTCCGCGCTGCGTTCAATGGGTCGTGAATAACCGCCGCCGGAAGTCAAAACAAACGGCGCGCCGAAACTAAGCGCGGCAGAAAAAACTTTGCGGTCGCGCGCAGTGAGCCCTTCATGGGTCAGCGAGAGACGCCCAAGCACATCGGAAGCCAGAGGATCGACGCCTGATTGATAGAAGACGATATCCGGACGGAAGCCGAAAGCGGCGGGAAGAACTTCATCAAGATGGCGAAGATAAGCAGCGTCTTCAATTCCATCGGGCAAGGGCACATCAAGGCGGCTCTTTTTCTTGCGAAAAGGGAAATTGCTTGCGCCGTGGATGGAGAGCGTAAACACATCAGGATCGTCCTGAAAGATCTCCGCTGTGCCGTCACCCTGGTGGACGTCAAGATCAATGACGGCGGCGCGACGGATAAGGTCGCGCTTTCTCAGGAACTGGATGGCGACAGCAATGTCATTGAACACACAGAATCCCGCGCCTTCAGAGCGGAAGGCATGGTGTGTTCCTCCGCCCAGCGTGGCTCCCCAACCATGTTCCAGAGCAGCAACAGCTGCGCTTACGGTTCCGCCAACAGATGCAAACGCACGGTTTACAAAGACTTCTGACCAGGGAAGGCCGATGCGCCGCATGGCCGCTGGCGGCAGAGTGCCAGTGACAAATTGGGCGACGTAATCCGGATCATGGGCCAGGGAGACGGTTTCAGGATCCGCCAGGGGTGACTGCTCCAGTTGGAAAAGACCTTCTTTCTCAACTATCTGGCGGAGCATACCGTACTTTAAAACTGGGAACTTATGACCCTCAGGAAGCGTAATCTTATATTGATCCGTGGAAAAGATTCGGGGGCGAGAAGTGTTTTTTTCCATAACCAAAGGAAAACGGCGTGGTCTATATAATATAAGGATGCTTGAGGTTTTAACTGAAGACCTCAACTGTGCGTTTTCGAACAGTTGGTTTGCAGGAATGGACAGTCTGGTCACCAAAAGGGTTCTGGAAGACTGAAGTTGTTTTTTTAGTTTCAATAACTTACATAGGGCACGGATTTTGGCACTGCCTGTGCATATACTGTTGGTGCAATGGATATAGTACGCGACGAATCGGTGAAGAAGAGAAAGCGCCAGAAGCAGGGGGCCATGATTGTGGTGGCCGTGATTGCGATTCTGGGCGCTACTTTAGGTGTTTCCAGACTCAAGCCAGCCCTGCAAAGTGTTGATGCTGGAACAATTTGGCCGGACACGGTGAAACGCGGCTCTATGCTGCGGCAGGTCAGAGGCTTGGGATCATTGGTGCCAATTCCGGACGATGTACGTCTAATCCCAGCGGAGACAGACGTTCGCGTGGAACGGATTGTGATCCTGCCGGGTACGCCGGTAAAGGCAGATTCGGTCATCATGGAGCTTTCCAATCCGCAAGTAGAGCAGGAAGCCCTGAATGCGGACCTGGATCTGCGCTCAGCCGAAGCTGAATATCACAATACCAAGGCAAAGATCGATAGCGACCTGGCAAGCCTGCGCTCTGGCGCCGCGACAGTTGAAGCAGATTATGAGAATGCCAAGCGCGATGCCGACCAGAACAGGGAACTGAAAAAGATTGGCGTAGTTTCTGACGCAGTGCTAAAGAATTCCTTGAGCAAGGAAAAAGAGCTGGAAACGCGGAAGAAGATTGAAGAAGAGAGAATCGCCGAAAGCACCAAAGCAATTGAAACGCAGCTAGCGGTGCAACAGGCGACCATTGACCAGAAAAAGGCGCTGGCGCAATTGAAGCATCGCCAGAAGGACGCCTTAAAAGTCCGAGCAGGCATTCCCGGAGTCTTGCAGGAAGTACCTGTACAAGTTGGACAGCGAGCGACGCAGGGAACGATCCTGGCAAAAGTAGTGCAGCCGGAACACCTTCAAGCTGAGCTGAAGATTCCGGAAACGCAGGCTAAGGACATCATTATCGGCCAGAAGGCGGAGATTGACACTCACAACGGCGTGGTTGACGGCACGGTCTCACGTATTGATCCCGCGGTACAGGCGGGCACGGTCACGGTGGATGTGAAGCTGGATGGTCCGCCGCCGAAAGGCGCCCGTCCTGACTTGAGCGTTGACGGAACCATTACGCAGGAAAAGCTGGAAAATGTGCTCTATGTGGGCAGGCCGGCTTTTGGGCAGGAAAAGAGTACGGTAGGAATGTTCAAGCTTGATCCGGACGAGAAGACCGCGACCAGAGTGAAAGTGGAACTGGGGCGCAGCTCAGTAAATACGATTGAGATTGTGGGCGGGCTGAAGGAAGGTGATAAAGTAATCCTTTCCGACATGTCGCGTTACGACAATCAGGACCGAATCAAACTGGAAAAATAAGCAATAGCGGAAGATCCATCAATACTTTTGCGAGGAGAACATAAACGTGGCAAGCAGCGGACAAACTTTAATCAACCTGGAAAACGTAACCAAAATTTTCTACACCGATGAAGTTGAGACGCATGCGCTCTCCGGCATCCATCTGGACATTAAGAAGGGCGAGTATGTCGCTATTGCCGGCCCTTCAGGTTGCGGCAAATCGACGCTGCTCTCCATCATTGGCCTGCTGGATTCGCCTACGGACGGATCTTACATCCTGAACAACCGTCCCGTGCAGGGACTGGATTTATCTGATCGCGCCCGCATTCGCAACCAGGAAATTGGGTTTATCTTCCAAAGCTTCAACCTGATTGGCGACCTCACGGTATATGAGAACGTTGAATTGCCGCTGACGTACCGCTCCATGTCATCCCCTGAGCGCAAAAAGCGCGTGCAGGAAGCGTTGGAGAAAGTGGGCATGGCGCACCGCATGCGCCACTATCCGTCACAGCTCTCTGGCGGTCAACAGCAGCGTGTTGCCGTGGCCCGTGCATTGGGCGGATCACCCAGCATCCTGTTGGCTGACGAGCCCACGGGAAACCTGGACTCACGCAATGGTGAAGCCGTAATGGACCTGCTGCAAAGCCTGCACCGTGAAGGCGCAACCATCTGCATGGTGACGCATGATGCGCGCTTTGCCAAGCATGCTGAGCGCACCATCCATCTCTTTGACGGCAAGGTAGTCGAAGAAACGGAAGCCGCGCAGCAAACAGCAGAGATGGCGTAAGATCTCGATCCCATCCATTTAAAACCGCAATCTCAATCTGAGGGAGAAGTGTGTGACTACACTGCTGCAAGATCTGCGTTACGGTCTGCGCACGCTGAGTAAGTCGCCGGCGTTTACGGTAATTGCCCTTGTTTACCCTGGCGTTGGGCATCGGCGCCCATACGGCGATCTTCAGCATCGTGAATGCTGTGTTGTTGAAGCCGCTGCCGTTTCCTGATTCCGACAAGCTGGTATTCATGACGTCAGCTTTGGAGAAGCAGGGTGTTGATCGTTGAATGCTTGTGCTGGACGAGCGTAGCGCGCGTTCGCTACCATCTGTTCGCGCTCAAGACTAAAAGGAGATTGCAGGACCATTTCAATCCTGGATCCCTGGGATAGATATATCTCGTCACCACGTTTCACCAGAACCGCACCCAACCCCAGAGCAGCACCTAGACCGGCTCCGGGCAGCAAACCGATGCCGAAGTGCCGATTTGACCCAATGATCGCGCCGCCAACCGCACTTGCGGCAGTGGGAGTAATGACTTTTCTGGCTGATCCACCGGCTCAAGCGTCCTGTCATTACTGCGCGTGCGGATGTTTCTTGCGCCCGGTATGCTTTGCAACACGCCGTTGATCGGCACCACAACATTGTTGGGAAAGATCAGGGTGGTGAATCGGAAACGGAATTCTGACGTCCGTTTCAAATGTCCGGGGCGTTCGTTGGATTCCACCACGCCCTGAACCTGCGTATGAGCGGGAATGACTACACCGTTGACCTGCACCACAGGATAGAGCGTTTCAAGATAAAGGCCGGAGCCCGCTGTTCCCGACGTGGTATGCAGCGGGCTCTTCAGGACCATGAGCACCCGGGTCCCGGCGGGTATGGTCACCGTGGAAGGATCGGTCGTGGTTGCGACCTGCGGCGCCATAGTTTGAAAAAGTGGTGTGGGGTGGGGCGATTCGTTTTGTACAACAGCGGGTTGGACTAACGGATCATCGAGCCAGGGCAAGCCCTGCGCTGAAGGGAGTTTGGCCAGCATTGCCGTTGCCAAAAGCAGGGAACTCTTTATTGAACCAAGCTTGATCATGATGGCGTCTTTCTTTTCACTACGGATCCGACTCTATCTCCCGGTAGAATTGGCTCTCAAGCGGCAACGCGCGGCAAGTGATTGATGCCGTTGAATGTCGTGCGGTATATATCGACACCAAAAAGAAGACGGGGCGGAACGCGAACATGACAAGCGGCAATCCAGCTGATCGACTAGATTCCTGGAAAGAGATTGCTTCGTATCTGCGGCGGGACGTGCGCACCGTGCAGCGCTGGGAGAAAAAGGAAGGGCTGCCCGTCTACCGCCATCTGCATGACAAACTTGGATCAATCTACGCGTACCGCAACGAGCTGACGGACTGGTTCAACACGCGGCAGCAATCCGGCGCGACAGTTGCGACCGGGAATCGCGATGAAGGGCCGGCAGAGAAGATCAAGCTTGCGGTATTGCCGTTTGGCAATCTGAGCGGCACAAAAGAAGACGACTATTTCAGCGATGGTCTTACGGAAGAGATGATCACGCAGATCACGCGATTACAGGCATCGGAGTTGGCCGTGATCGCGCGAACTACAGCCGAACACTACGATTCGAGCAGCAAGTCACTGGACCAGATGAAGAAAGAGCTGGGCGTTGGCTATGTGCTGGAAGGCAGAGTAAGACGCGGTGGCAATCGAGTTCGCATTACGGCACAGCTGATCCAACTTAAAGACCAGACGCAGCTCTGGGCAGAAACCTATGAGCGCGATCTTAGTGACGTGTTGAGCGTGCAGGCCGATATTGCGGAGGCGATTGCGCGCGAGATCAACCTGGCGCTGAATCTACCCGATAGCGCAAGGGTTGCCGGTCCGCAAAAATGGCAGACTCAAATACAAGTACAGCCCGCGGCATACGATGCCTACCTGAAAGCTCGTTACAACCTGCATCAGATGACTCCTGGGGCGATCAGCAAAAGCATTGAAGACTTTGAGCGCGCCATCCAGCTCGACGAAAAATATGCGCCCGCCTATGCCGGACTGGCGAGCGCGTATGCGCTGCTGGCGATAGCGCCATTTGATCTGCTGCCGCCGCGTGAAGCCATGCCAAAAGCCGAGAAGGCCGCGCGCAAAGCACTGGAGTTGGACAGCTCATTTGCGGAAGCGCACACAGCTCTGGCACTGGTAAACCACCATTACCACTGGAAATGGGAAGAGGCTGCGGCCGGGTACGAGCTGGCCATCGATCTGAACCCGGACCACGCGGACACACATCTGTGGTACTCATGGCTGCTGCTGGCGCTGGGCAGGCGCGACGCAGCGTTTGACGAGATTGAGCAGACGATGAGCATTGTGCAGGAGACAGATCCGCACCGGCTGGTGGCGGTGCACACCACGCGGGCGGCTGCATATTATTTTGGCCGTGAATACCAGCGTGCGGTGGACGAATGCGAGAAGGCCAAGCAGTTAGATCCCGGATATTTTATGCTGCACTTTATCGCTGGCCGCGCCTATATGCGCTTGAACGAGCATGCCAAAGCTATTGCGCACCTGAAGCAAGCACGAACCGAAACAGGTGAGATGCCGCTGATGGACGCGGCGCTGGGCCTGGCCTATGCCGTGAGCGGCAAAAAAGCTGAGACCATGAAGCTGGCCGAGGCGTTTAAGGCAGCTGCAAAAAAGCGTTACATACCGCCAACATATTTTGGAATGCTCTTTGCCGGCTTGGGAGATAAAGACAAAGCAATGATGTGGCTGGAAAAAGCCTATGACGATCGCGCTGACGGTTTGACCTGGCTCAACGTTGAACCGATGCTGGATGACGTCCGGTCAGACCCGAGATTTCAGGATCTGATACGGAAGATTGGACTCGTCAGATGATGCTTGGGCCGCAGCCGATGCCACGGCCCAAATAGCTGTTAATGTGCCGGTTGCGGTGTGGCTTGCGCGGGCGGTGTGGGTTTTACGCCGGAGAAATCAACTTTGGGCGCGGTCTTTGCGCCTTCACTCGCGGCAAAGTACGCTTCATTGCGCTTGAATCCAGCCATGCCGGCCCAAATGCTGTTCGGAAAAAGACCAATGAACGTGTTGTAGTCCTGCAATGCATCGTTGTAGCGCTTGCGCTCGACAGCTATCCGGTTCTCGGTCCCAGCCAGTTCATCCTGCAGTCGCAGAAAGTTTTCATTCGACTTCAGTTGGGGGTAGTTTTCCACCACCACCAGAAGACGGCCCAGTGCGCCATCAAGCTGCTGGTTGGCGGCAATTTTATCCGAGGGAGTATTGGCGGAAAGCAAACGCGAACGTGCTTTGGCGATGTCGCCAAAGACGGTTTGCTCCTGTAAAGCAAAGCCCTTCACCGTCTCAACCAGGTTGGGGATCAGGTCAGCACGGCGTTGCAGCACGATATCCACTTGTGACCACGCCGCTTTTACAGTCTCATTCTTCGTCACCATCTGATTTCTTGCGCCTACATAACTGCTGAACCCGACAATCAGCAGCAACACGATGATTCCTATTGCTATCCAAACCTTCATCTTCTCCTCCGTTTTATCCTTCAAGCCTCAACTATCTTTCAATTACAGCGCATCGACTGCCTGGACCACTCTGTTGATCCCATCCAGATATTGTGCAAACGCGGATGCAGCCTCAATCTCATTTTCATTTGCCTTCCGCTCGCGCACCTGCAACAACTTGAGAAAAATGCCTGGATCAAAATTGGTCCGCGCCGCCAGCCGTTTGATGTTCTCCGCCTTATGGGGCGCAGGTTGTTCTCCCATGGCAATGAGCGTGTGCCGGAACAGCGTGCTGAAAGCGGAAATGGAATCAAGCATCAAGCGCCGAACGCGTTTGTTATCGCCCGCGGCCTGAACATAACTTTGCCGCAAGGTAAGCAGTTTGGTGCGCAGTTCGTGCTCCAGTTGAACGCGATGGCGGTCCATGGGAACGTTCATGCCGGCAAAAATATTGTCGCCGTACAGGATGCGATGGCGCTGGCGGATATCGAGCATCTCAATGGCGAACACGTCTATGCATTGCTCTAATTCAGAGCGTGAGAATATCAGCGGCGCAGGAAACTTGCGCTTCGTCCAGCTGACAATAGCCGGCGACAGCGCCGCAAGCACCGGAGCGGAAAGCTCACGCATCACGCAGAGGATGTTGATGTCAGAATAATCGGCATGGAATTCTCCGGATGCAGCCGACCCGAACAGCGCCACGCATTCCAGGTTCGCGCCAGCTGCCAGTTTAAGGCTGTTCACAAAATCCGTGATCTGTTTTTCTGCTTCCATAAAAGTTATTAGGCGTTTCGCGGCTACCAGTCGCCGCTTGCGCCGCCTCCTCCAGAACTGCCTCCGCCAAAACCACCAAAACCGCCACCGCCGCCAAACCCACCGCCACCGCCCCAACTACCGCCGCCACCTCTGCCTCCGCTGTTCAGGAACATGCCGAGCAAGAACCAAATCAGGCCGCTGCCTCCTGCCCTGGATAATACGGCGAGGACAATCAGGACTATAGCTATTCCAAAAAAAATGGCTCCGGCAGACGGCCCGTCCGCCGGACGCTCATCTGGCGGTGGACGCGGCGGTTCAGCGCCTTCAAGGGTTATGCCGGCATCGGCGGCGATCACGCCCGCAACCCGTTGTGTCATGAGCAGAACAGCTGGGCCGTATTGGTCCTGCCTGAGCAAAGGAGCGGCTTCACGACCAAAGCCACCTACTTTCCCGTCGGGAAGGATTGGCTCCAGCCCGTAGCCCACCTCAATGCGGCGCTTGCGATCATTGATCGCCAGCAGGATCAAAACGCCGCGATTGCTGGATTTTGGCCCTATTCCCCAGGCTTTATAGAGATCAGAGGCGTAGCTTTCAATATCAGCGCCATCGAGCGACTGGATGGTAACGATAGCGATTTGAGCATGGGCGTTTTGATCAATCTGCTGGCAGATGTTGCGGATCGATTCAGAGGACGAAGCGTCAAGCACGCCGGCGAAATCATTCACGTATCCCTTAGGCTTGAGTTGTTTGATTGGCTCGGCGGAAAGCAGGGTGGCAAGGCAGACCAGCGCCCAAACGTACATTGTCGCCTGCCAGATTCTGTTAGGAGCCATTCGTCTCCAATTATATGCAGAAGGATGACATTGCAGATTTGTAATAACTTCTTTAGTTAGTCGCGCCCCGCTCCGGCATTGCAATATGCAATGGAGTCATGTCACTCCGGCGGCTGATGTGATAAACTCCGCCCGCTATGTTGCCAAAGATCGCATTCATGCTCTGCCTGTTCAGCGTGCCGCTGCTCGCTGCCGATGAGTTTACCTTGTATGAATTGCAGCAGCCGGAAACGCATCAATTCGCGATAACTTACGACGTAACCACAACGCGCGAAGGCGCGCAATTCTTCTTCAATCCTATCCGGCCAGGCTCCGTGGCGACGAAAGAGCGCGTGATAGAGCGCAGCAGCGGCAAGGAATTGAAGTTCGAAACGGTGAACGGCAAAGACGCAAAGGCCACGGGACTTGTTCCAGCTGACACGTCGGACAAAGCCGAATTCATTAAAGTCCATTTGCTAGGACCGGTGCCGAAAGGCGGAGAAACCCGGATACGCATCTTCAAGACTTACACCGATGCTCCATCTTATACGCTTACCGATGGCAAACTGGTGTTTACGCGGCCACTTGGCATCAAACGCAACGTAGTCGTGCTGCCTAAGGGCTGGGAACTGGTAGAGTGCGCGTCGCCGGGAATTGTTTCAACCGATGAGGATGGACGAATCCGCGTCAGCTTTCTCAATGATCGCGACGATCGGTTGCCGGTAAAGATTGTTGCGCGGAGGCTGCCATGAGAAGAATCATTTTAGCGTGCTTTCTATTGATGGCGGCTGTAATGCTGGCACAGGATGGATCTTTTCATCGCGCCGCGCAGGACCGCGAGATCAGCTATTGGCTGCTTGAGCCTTCAACCCATCAATTTCGTATCTCGCATGATTTCACCGTCACGCGAGTTGGGCAGAAATCAGTGCACAGCTTTGTTCGCAAGGGAAGCGTGGTTGCACCTGACGCAAAGATGACCGATCTTGATACAGGCAAGCTGCTGAAGACTTCAACTGTCGCGGGAAAGGACGTAAACGCGCTGGGCTATTATCCTGAGCCGGTTGAGCCCGATTCCGTGGCGGTCCAAGGAGACCTTGATCATCCGGTGGGCGAAGGCCAGTCAACGCGCGTCCGCGTGGAGGAAACGTATACCGATCCTGTTGGCTATGTTGTGAAAAATGGGGAGCTGACCTGGACACGAACTCTGGGGCGTCCGCTGAACTACGTGACGCTTCCAACCGGATGGATGTTGACTGAAGTAAACACACCCGCAGTGATCACGCTGGATGAAGAAGGACGCATTAAGCTGCGATTCACGAATACCCGCAACGGCAATTTGGCGATAGTGCTTAAAGCGAAGAAGCGGCCAGCGCCGAAGCTATGAGATGTTCGCAAATATATGCGCGTAATCACTTGCGTCGTTGCCGCGCCACTTCATACATCACGATTGCCGCAGCCACGGAAACATTCAGTGACGGCACTTTGCCCAGCATCGGAATCTTTACCAGAAAGTCGCATTTCTTGCGGATTTGTTCATGCAAGCCGTGTCCTTCTGCGCCCAGCACCAGCGCGCAATCCATTTTGTAGTCGATCTGGTCATAAAGCTTGTCGCCGCGCTCGTCCAGGCCAACAGTCCAGATATTGCGCGACTTCAATTCTTCCAGTGCGCGTCCCGCATTGGTAACGCGGGCAATCGGCAGATACTCTGACGCTCCTGCGGAGGCCTTGACCACCGTTCCCGTAACGCCAGCGGCGCGCCGCTCGGGGATAATGATTCCGTCAGCGCCTGCGCCTTCCGCGGTACGGATAATCGCGCCAAGATTGTGCGGATCTTCAATGCCATCCAGCAGCAGAACAAAACTGTGGTCGCCACGCTTGCCGGCCAGAATGTCGTCAACATCGTTGTATTGCTTTTCCGCCGTGACCGCGACAACACCCTGGTGATTCGCCGCCCGAGCCAGCCGCGTGAGTTGTTCGCGCGGCATTGTGCGCAAGGGAACTCCGGCGTTGCGGCAGAGCTGCGTGATCTTCTGTATGCGCGCATCGCCGCGTCCCGGCGCAACGGCCACGTAGTCAAAACCGCGCTGGCGCGCTTGCAAAGCTTCTTCTACAGCATGAATGCCAAAGATAATCATCAAGAGGGAGAATGACCAGCTTTCTAGTGTTGCAGCAATCGGAACTGCGCACAAGTGGCCTGCGTAATTCCGATCGCCAACTTTATCTCGGCGGTGCCGTTAAAGTTCCGCGGCACGGAAAGTTCCAACGCCATGTTTGTGTTTGCCACCACGGCCTTTAAAATACATGCGGAGATGAAGGTCGGTTTATTAATTCATGCTGCACAAAAGGGCCCAACTTCCGGTGGTGCTTTCAATTGCCGGCCATGATCCGTCGTCCGGCGCGGGAATCACGGCGGATGTTAAGACCATGGCCGCAAATGGCTGCTATGGCGTTACGTGCATCACGGCGCTTACATTGCAATCCACGCGCGGGGTAAAGCGCATTGATCCCGTTGAAGGCAGAATCATCACGGAAACGCTGGAGCACCTCATGGATGATATGCAGATTGCCGCGGTAAAGATTGGTATGTTGGGATCGGCGGAAGCGGCAAAGTGTATCGCAGGTTTTCTAAAGCGCTATTATCTGCGGCATGTAGTGCTTGATCCCATCATCCGCTCAAGCTCCGGCGCTGAACTGATCACGCGGGAAGGCTTGCAGATCATGAAGGACCGGATACTTGGGCGCGTGGCTGTTATTACGCCGAACATCGATGAAGCCGCCGCGCTTACCGGGCTCACCGTGAGCACCATGGACCAAATGCAACTTGCCGCTCAACGACTGCATGAGATGGGTGTGCGAAACGTAATCGTTACTGGTGGGCATCTTGATCCGCCGCATGATCTGGTGAGCAGAGAGGGCCGCCGCCCTACCGTGCTTGAAGGCGCTAAAATTTCTGGTGGCTCCACGCACGGCACGGGCTGCGCTTTTTCGTCAGCGCTTGCATGCTCTTTGGCCAAAGGCAATGACCTGCTCACAGCCGCCAGAGCAGCCAAGCATTACGTGGAAAACTCTATGCGCAAAGCGCTTTCCATAGGCAAGGGAACTGGTCCCGTAGTCTAGCCTCAAGCTTCATGCCTTGCTCTTGGCTCTTCGCTTATTCAATCGGATGTCAAAGACCGTTAAATCAAAAAGACCGTTAACTCAAAAGGATCGTTAAATCAAAAGCCGTTACTCAAAGATCGTTAAATCGTAAGACCTAATTTCAAAAACCGTTACCTAAAGACCGTTGCTGCCCAGCGCCTCTGTTCAAGCTACTCCTGCGGCGGTTGGTTGTTCGATGGTACAGCATTCTGTTGCTGCGGCGGATTCTGCTGTTGTGAATTTGCCGGCGGCTGAGTATTAGCAGGCTGTTGCTGCGCCGGACGTGTCTTTAATTGCGGCTCACTATTATTCTGTGGAGACTGATTTTGCTGTGGCTGATCGGACTGTGGCGCTGCAACCGTCGGCTCTTCTTCTTGCGGCGCAGGATTGCGAAATTCCGGAGGCGTGGTGTTGGTGGTTGGCGGCGGAGTTTTTGGTTCAATGATAATTCGATTGTCGCGCGTTCTTAGCGCCGGAGGAGCGCCGCTGCGCCGTCTGGCTTCCGCTCTCGCCTCAAAGCTCGATTCCACCAGCGTGGTGCTCTGTTCCGCCACGTGGCCCACGGTCTGGCCTTCCACTTCAGGCCGGGTTGAGACCATTACTTTCTGCCGTGCGCGTTCCGCGCGCTGCGCCTGCTCATAAAAGGATTGCGCCGTCTCCGTGTCGCCTTCCAGTTCGGCCAGGTAGCCCATATTGTTCAGCGCGAATGAATTTTTTGGGTCCATCTTGTAAGCCTGCTCAAAACTATCTCGCGCCGCCTTGCGGTCATTCCTGTTCATGGCGGAAACGCCGCGCAGATTCAGCCGCGCCACGCGCGCTTGCATGTCCTGCGCCTTGCTCAGCTCTTTGCGGCTCTTGTCGGCGTTTTGCTGTGCCACTTCGCTGATCGGCTTGCCGCGCCAGCTTTTGTTAAAGGCAATCACCACGGGCTCGCGTGAGCCGGTGGCGGCGGAGCTGTCGTAATAGCGGATCGCAGACTCCAACTCACCCTCTTTTTCCTTGGCAAATCCCATGTTATTCAGCGTGAATGGATCTTTAGGATTGATCTTGAGAGCCGCTTGCAGCACCACATCGGCTTCCGGGGCGCGATCGCGATTCAGCAATCCCAAAGCTTCGCTGTTCAGTTCGTTCACTTTCATCGGACCTTCGGCGGTGTGGCCCGCAACGTTGGCCACGGTTTTGCCTTGCGCTTCCTGATTGGTCGACCGGTCAATCACCGCTTCCGAAGTGTTTGCCTTGGCCTGATCGTAATACCTTTGCGCGCGCTCCAGGCTGCCTTCCAGCTCAGAGACATATCCCAGATTATTCAGCGTAAACGGATCGTTCGGATCAATCAGGTACGCTTTATAAAAAAGGCGCTTCGCTTTGCCGATGTCGTGTTTCTTGAGTGCCGCCACGCCATCGCGGTTAAGTTGCTGTACCGGCGTAAACTTGCTTTTCTTGGGCAGCGGGATACGCACCTGCTGCGCCTGGGCGGCAACTCCGCCGGACATCAAAGCCAAACCCAGACACAAAGCTAGAACTGAAGGCGCTAAAACACTGGCAAATGGGGAACGCATGAGTTTTTCAAATCCTCGCTTAAAGTCCCTGGGCCCTATTTCTCACACACTTGGTTTCTCATAAAACGGGCCCGCAGGGCAGTAGCTCTGCTTGTCAGTTGGATGGCAAAACCCTCTCTCAGGTTGGGCAGACGTTCATCGCGTAGCGATGAATAGTGTCGTAGCCAAACCCGAAAATAGTCAAAAAAAATCCCAAACTGCCCCACTACTGATTTACCCCTCCCTGCCATCTGAGCTGCTGCTCTTTGCATCCAACGGATTGTTCAGAGCTTTATTGTCAGCAACCTTAGGCTCCGGAGTCCCTTTTGAACTTTATGCATCGTTCCCCCAAAACGTCGCTTGCATTCCTCTTTATATTCATGACGGTTGGCCTTGCCGCCGTGGCACAGAATAATCCGGCCACGCCGAACCCTGGCTCCGGCGTCCCGCAAACTCCTGTGCCAAACACTGCGCCCTCGCAGCCTGCGTCCACCGCTCCTGCTGCGGCTCAGCCTGCCACGGTTGATCAGCCAAAATCGGCGGACCAGACGGCAGCCCCGGCCAGCAGCCAGCAGAGCCAGCCCGCCGCTGCCGACCAAAAAAATTCCAGCGCCAATCCATCTTCAGCAGAACCAGGCTCAGTTAAACCAGGCTCAACAGATTCAACCGTCCAAAAGTCAGCCGAGCAAAAAGCTGCTGACCAACGCTCAGCCGATCAGAAGTCTTCAGGCCAACAATCAGGGGACGAAAAGAGCAAAGGCCTCGACAAAACCGGCACGCCCGCGCCCGCCGCTACGCCCACTCCTATCCCGCAGGCGCAGCCAAAGACAGACATTCTTGATAGCTCCGCCACTTCCGGCGCGCTGGTAACGGACGGGCACGACCCCATTCTTGATCCCGCGCCTGTGCCGCGCACCACCACACCCATGGTCGGAGGCACCATCAGCGGCGTTGATCGCATGCGCAACAAGATGACCGTGCACGTTTTCGGCGGCGGCCACTGGACCGTCAATTTTGACGAGCGCACGCACATCTTCCATAACGGCGCGGAAACCACGCAACTGGCGCTTAAAAAGGGCGAGCGCGTTTACGTTGATACCCAACTGGACAACAACCGCCATGATATTTTTGCCCGCAACATCCGCGTTGGCGTGGCTGAGCTGCCCGCTGACGCCGACGGCCAGATCGTCGCCATTGACACCAAACACAACGAACTTACCTTGCGAGACACGCTCAATTCCGTGCCGGTGCGCTTCGCCGTCGACCCGGAAACCCGCATCAGCAACGGCCAGACTCCCGCGGCCTTTAAGGACGTAAAGCCGGGAACGCTCGTGCACGTGCGCTTTGCCGCTTCCAGCCCCAACCGCGGCCTGGCGCGTGAAGTCAGCATCATCGC
Organism: Acidobacteriaceae bacterium; assembly: GCA_027307045.1. Lineage (GTDB taxonomy): Bacteria > Acidobacteriota > Terriglobia > Terriglobales > Acidobacteriaceae > Angelobacter. The sequence continues at coordinate 30,643 of DAHUXR010000010.1, read as the reverse complement.
CGTGCCCGGCTCGACCTTTACTTTTGCCGGCAAAGTCACCTTCCTTGATCTCCATCGAGGCCTGCTGGCGGTGCAGAACTCAACGGACGACAAGAATTACGAGATCCACTTCGCTCCGTCGGCTGTTTCAAACAGAAACGAGCTCGGCGTGGGCCGCGACGTCCTGGTCCGCGCAACCTTTGAAGGCACGCGCTACATGGCGCAGTCCGTGAATCCCACGAAGGCGCCCGACGAGGATAAATAGCTTCTAGCCGCTGGCTCCTGATTTTTGGCTCTTAGCTTTTGGCTCTTAGCCTTTGATCTTTAGCTTTTTCCAGATCAGTGTCATCAGTGTGGATCAGTGGTAAGGTTCGGTTTTCCGATCACGAGCGATGTCGGCGATTCCGGCGATCTCGGGCGATAGGGTATCCCTCCCCCTCTACCCCAACTAGGATTCCAAAGGGCTTACACAAATCAACCCCGGGGATAACCCGTGGCATCCCCGGAAATCGACGGGTGTTCTCCAGCCTTCAATCCTCGGTGCCTCGATGGTGGGTTTTGTTTTTTCGATCACGGCCGATCTGGGATACCCCTCCCCCTCCCTTGTTCCCCATTTCTAAAGGACTTACGCGATTCCTCCCCATGTATCCCCAAGTTTCCGCATTGAGAACATTGGAGTTACGACGTTGCTCCCCATTTCATCCCCATTCGGCGCAGAGACTCGCTTCGGGTAGCGCTTTTGGCTAATTGCCAATTGCTGATTGCCAGCTGCTTGGCTGTTGCTAACTGCTTATTTTCAAAGACCTTGAATCGTGCACACCCTTGGGCGCTGCCGGAGTATAGCGGCATCTATCAAGCGAATCAAGTACGAAAGTGGACAATGGACAAACAACCGCTTGGACGCGATCAGCCTTTCGTCTGGCCATGTCCTAGATACGCGCTATGTACGGCTTCAATCCTTGGATATGCGCTATGTGGATATGTGCTACGTGGGCTTCGATCAAGGATTCTTCTTTCGACGCTCCCTCCCTGCCGTGTGTCTCGCTGAGCGAAGCGAAGCCACTTCTGCCCGACAACGAAAGGATTTCTGCCTCAACGCTTTCTACCGCCTGTCTCCCTGAGCGAAGCGCTACCAAGTTTTGTCCGCCAAGAAAATGATGGGCGCGAAGTCGAAGGGCCCCGAGAATTCGTCCTTTGCCTTGCTGATTCAGGGAGTTCTGCCCAGAACGCTTGCGCTAATCTGTCGCTGAAACTTTGGAAAAGTTGCCTCTATGATCCCAGCTCACCGGGAAGTAGCAACTGTAGCCGGGGATGGAAATTCCCCGGAAATAGCCGTGCATAGTTCTCACCGCTCTACCGAAGGCACGTTGGCAACGCAGCGTAGCGCGAAGGGTTCCTACTCTTGTCCCAAGCATCGCCACCCACATAACTTCTAGGACACAACGTGTTATTCGTTAGTCACGTTGCTAATGGAGCCGGCATGAAGGTCAAACTATGGACCAACACCAGACCGTTCAAAATGCTGGACGTTCTTGAGGTTGCAGCGGCATACAAAGTGGGGGACGAATCACCATACGGGCCTGTTATCACAATATTACCGTCGCACATCTTCCAAGAAGCCGAAATTGACCAACATGTGGCTGTGGAGGCGATAGGAGAACAAGTCGAGCTTCCTGAAGACAGCATTTTTAGGGAGCCAGCTCACCATAACAGGATCACTTTATATCCGATTTACTCAGCAGGAAGACATCCTTGGGATGAGGGGGCTCTTGCTAATTCTCGCTACGAAATTATGGAAGGCGTTACCATTGAAAATGTCTCCTCGTTAATCACTTCAAAAACCTTCTCTGTGTGGAAAGGAGCTCACTTCCTTTCTGCCGATCAACTTAGGTCACTGGAGAATATCGAATACGCGATTGTGCACAGATACTCTGTTGAGCACGGGGCCGAGCCTGAGATGAACCTGGAGTCACAGCAACTAATCGGAAAATTGACAGTATGTCTTTTGCTTGTTCGTCCGATGCGCAGGACCCACGCTGGGATTGTTCAAGGCGTGGTGTTAGAGGACGGCACTTTAGAAGCTAGCCGGTTCGGCGTAGCAGAGCCAGTCGAGGTTCCTCATATCCAGAAGCACTTCTATTTTCGAGAGGAGGATGTTGCGACTTTTAGGGCGATTGCGCCGCAATTCCTTAAGGTCCTAGAAGATTCAGACGGATATGAGCCCCTCAAAATGGCACTTCAATTTTTTGAACAAGGTCATCTCCATCACAATTGGTGGAAGATCCGGCACTTTCTTTGGTGGTCTGCGCTGGAGGCACTCTTCGGAAATAATTCTGATGTGTTGAAGGTTCGCGTTCTTTCTCTTTTTGGAAACAAGGATTTGCAAAAAGGGGAAGAAGTTTCAATTTATGAGACTGGGGATATTCACCCTGCTGCTGATTTTAAGCCTCATGAGACCATTGGCAGTACGCTAAATCAGATATATCAAGTAAGAAACATGGTCGGCCACGGCAGGCGGGTTCCTCAACTGTATCTGACCGCTGTACCGCACGTCTTCAACAATGCCGAACTCGGACGTGTTGAAATTCTTGCCGAATCAGCCAGCTTTATTATCCGCAAGGCGTTAATCCATATTTTCTCGCAGAGATTATTTAGTCACTATGTCGACATAGATGCGAGGGAAGAGTATTGGCTGAACAAATTTGGCATAAACCGACACCAAGCCGAAAAGAAGCTAAAGGAATTAGAAGAAAAAAAGCATGTGGAGAAGGCCGCGCGACTGCAAGAAAAAAGAATGTCAACCAGTGAACCCGAAGTTACTTTGGCTGAAGATGGAAGAAGGGAACGCCGGCGCAGTAAGGCCACAGAATCAAAGATCCGAAAACTGCCGGAGTAAAGCAATTTACACCACGCCGAGGTCTCATGAACACAGTTCCCAAAACGGGAACCCCCGCCATCGCTACTCAGGAATTTCGCTGCTGTTTGTCCAATCCCGGGACTAGAATTTTCGGCAAGACCGTTCAACCTGGTCTTTCAAGGAAGGACACTGCGTATGACGAAAAAATTGTTCCTGGTATTTGTTCTTCTGCTGGCGGCGACGGCTGCCGTTGCTGTAACGTCTGATTCCGGTTCTTCAAACGCCACAGTCACTCCGGCCATCCGGACTTACCTGATGCCGGACCTCTCGTTCAAAACCGTGCTCTCGCTGGATATGCTGCCCCAGACCGCCGCCGTGGCGTCACAGCCGGATGCAACAGCTCCTGGCGCCACCAAGTTAGGATTCTGCGCGTGTGGTTGTGGTATTCGCTGCTCCACGTCTGCCGACTGCGGCGGCAACGCCTGCCGGCCGTTCATTACCTGCTGCGCGCGGAAATCGCAAAACTCGGAAATTGACTGGTTCACCCAGAGCTTTGAGTCCTCTTCACACAAAACACCCCTGCCTGATTCCATCCTCAAAGCGGAGTGTAAGTAGCTTCGCCATTCTCCGGCGGGTGAGAGTTGCCCGCCGGACCTACCTCAACTGCCGGTGAAACGTCCTCGGATCGCCATCCCCCACGCGCTCTCCCACCAGCGGAAAGTCCGGTGAATCAATCTTCATCAATGAAGTGTGCATATCCTTCATGGCGAATGAAATATGCGATTCCGGCGCTGACCGCATGGCAAAGCTGCCGTCATCTTGTTTGAGCAGGCGCTCCGGGCCTTCACCCAGCGGCTGGATCATCAGCCGTCCGTTTTCGTCGAACACGCGATATGTCCGCCGATATTGCGAGAACGAATCATGCAAATTCGCTCCCACCTGGCCGAGCTTGAGCACAAATGTTCCTTCAAGCTGCTTGCGCTCGACAGCGGAGATTGGTTTATCAGCCAGCGCGCGTTCGGCATCATGCTTGGGCGCAGGCAGCGGCGGAAGCCCAAGGATCGCCCGGCCCAGAGCGCGCGTGATGGCGTATGCGTTCTGGTCTTCAGTGTTGGTCAGCACAATGATGGTGAGATTGTCTTCAGGAAAGTCATACAGGCTGCCGCTGTATCCCATGAGCGATCCGTGCTGGCCGATTCGGCGATGATCATCTTCATGGTTCAGGATCATGGCAAACCCGTATTGCGCTCTGGGGTCTTGCGCGGACATATGCGCCGCCGCGCCCTCAGCCGTCGTCATCTGTTTGAAGGTTTCCGGACGCACCAGCGATTTTTCCTTGATCGCGCGCCACAACTGCAGAAGATCGCCCACGGTGGAGCAGAAGCGCAGGTCAGAGTTATACGCCATGCCGTTTTCGCGGGCCTCAACATAACCGGCGCCGATCTTGCGATACGCGTGGGCCAGCCCTCGCGTGAGCGTGAAATCGTCACAGTAAGAAGTTGACTTCACTCCGGCAGGCTTGAAAATGTTTTGCTGCACATAATCAGGGAAGCTCTGCCCCGTCACGCGCTCCACAATGGTCACCAGAAGGTTGAAGCCGGAGATGGACCAGTCCCATTTTTGACCAGGCTCATTGACCCAGTTTTTGCCAGCATATAAGGCTGTTACTTCATCCAGTGCTTTAGGTTGGCGGCTGGTGGCTTCAATGGGATCGCCCAGATAGTGGTAGTCCACAATGCCGGAAGTATGGTTGAGCAACTGCCGGACTGTAACGTGATGGCCCTGCAGCGGAAATTCCGGAATGAACTTGGAAATGTCATCGTCAAGCGATAGCTTGCCGCGCTCCACCTGCTGCATCACCGCGATACCCGTAAACGGCAGCATCGGCCCGACAATGTGATAGACAGTCTCATCCTTCGCCGGCGCTTCCAGTGCAAGATCGGCAAAGCCATATCCTTTGTGCAGCAGGATCTTGTCGCCGCGCGTCACCAGCACTGACGCTCCCACGACACGCTCCTGCGCGATCACGCGCTGCACGACAGCATCAAGATCGGCTGTCTTCAGATCGGCGCTGGTGGTTGCGGACTGCAATGCATTGGCGGCGGAGCAGAGAAGTAATACGGCAATCGTTGATATGGCTGGCTTTGAAATGACTTTCATTTGCATGCCTGGAGATTATAGCTGTGATGTAAGACTTTAAGAGCTGTATGAGCCAGATGATTTAGAATCTTTGCTTCCCATGAACTCATTTGACGCACTGCTGGTTGTCTCTTTTGGCGGCCCGGAAAAGCATGAAGACGTGCTTCCTTTTCTGGAAAACGTCTTGCGCGGCAAGAACGTTCCGCGTGAACGCATGCTGGAAGTGGCCGAGCATTACTACCACTTTGACGGCCGCAGCCCCATCAATGACCAGAACAAACAACTGATCGCCGCGCTGGAAGGCGAATGCAGAAACCACGGCATTGCCGTGCCGGTGTATTGGGGCAATCGCAACTGGCATCCGCTGCTGGCGGACACGTTGAAGCATATGCAGGCTGAGGGCGTTCGCCGGGCCGCGGCGCTTATCACTTCTGCTTTTGGGTCGTACTCGGGCTGCCGCCAGTATCGAGAGGACATTGCGCGTGCACAGCAGGCCGCCGGCGTGCAGGACATGGTGATTGAAAAGCTGCCGAACTTTTGCGATCGCCCCGAATTTATTGAGGCCATGACGGACCGCGTCCGCGCCGCGATGGCCGAGATCCGCCGAGCGGAGCATAGCGAAGCTGGCCATTCCAATGCCGAGCAACTGATCTTCACCGCGCACAGCATTCCGGTAAGCATGGCTGACGCTTCTCCGTACCTGCGGCAACTCAAGGAAGCGAGTGCGCGCGTTGCCGCCGCTTGCGGCATCAGCAACTGGACGCTGGTTTTCCAAAGCCGCAGCGGCCCTCCCACGCAGCCGTGGCTTGCGCCTGATATCTGTGATTATCTGCGCGAGCAGCATGCCGCCGGCGTTCGCAGCGTGATTATCTGTCCCATCGGATTCATTTCTGACCACATGGAAGTGCTCTATGACCTGGACACTGAAGCGCGAGCGCTGTGTGATCAACTTGGTATGAAGATGGTCCGCGCCGGAACGGCAGGCGCGCATCCTAAGCTTGTCAGCATGGTTTGCGACATGCTGTTGCATTCGCCGACGACAGAGATTCTGGCGCACTGCGAGCCCGGTTGCTGTCCCATGCCGCAGCGGCCGCAAAGCAAGCCAGAACACCGGCATGGATGATCGAACAGAAGAATATTTCCGCAGAGACGTAGCATGCTACGTCTCCCCAGTGCTAATCGGTGGTGAAGTTCCCTAGCTCTTGGCCGCTGAACTCGCCACCGGCATGCTGGCAAAGCTTTCCGCCAGCGCTTCTTCACAGGTGTGCTCAATCACGCTACGGTAATGTTCTCCCAGAAAGACGCGCAGGCGAGCGGTATCCATGGTGCTGGAGCCCAGCAGGTAGGGAAGAGCTTCCGGCGGAATATCGGAAACGCCAAGGTCCCAAAGCACGCGCAACGCTTGCTTGCAGATCGATCTTGCTGGTACGCGCTGTACCTCAATCTTGGCTATGTCAATGCAGCGGCGCAGTTCCAATGGATCTCCGCGGCCTGCCACGTTCAGGATCGTCAGCTTTGGGTCCAGCAGCTTGCGCTGTAGTATGTGCGCGATCAGCCGCGCAACGTCATCAATGTGAACAAACTGAAACTTGTGCTCCAGGTAGTCGCCGCGTGAAGGCAGCCAAAGTGGCAGGCGCTTGCCCTGCCGCCGCAGACGCTCCGCCAGCCGTCCTTTGCCGCCCGGAATGCCGCGCAGCACGCCCATCTGATAATTCTGTACCGTGGGCCCGGCAAAAACGTGCGGCCGCAGAATGTACACCTTGGTCTTCATGCTTTTGACGCGTGATTGCACCGTGCGGTCGGCTTCCTGCTGATGCAGTGCATAAGGCAGGCTCTGCGCATTCAAAGGAGCATCTTCAGTCGCTGGCTTGGTAAGGTCAGGACCATACACCAATGCGCTGCTGGGAAAGATAAACTTATCAATCACACCCAGCATGCGGTTGTGTTCCGCAATGGCTTCAGTAACGCGGCTCGTCCCCGCTACGTTCACCCGCCACATGCGCTTCTTCTCCACCACGCCGGAGCGCAACGGATCCAGGATGAACGCCAGATGGACCACCGACTCTGGACGATGCGCGCGCATCAGGTCCAGCAATTGATCACAGGAGCGCTCTTCCGCCAGATCAACTTTTTCAAAGCGCGCCAGATTTGACGCATCTTCCGGTTCGCGGATGTCCGTGCCGATTACGTTAAAGTCCGCCAGTTGCCTGAGCAGACGAACGCCCAGGTTGCCGGAAACTCCGGTAACCAGCACGGTCGGTTTTTGGGTGTTCACTGCCATCACGTTCTACTGCTCAGTGGGTGGAGCAAAGCTCGCCGCAGTTATGCGCTTTCAAGCCGCAGCCCGCAGTGCTGCGGCAATCTTCGCACTCGTTCGTCAATCTTATCTTTATCTACCCTGCGGATTGGGTGGCACAGGCGGCTTAAGAGGCATTGGAGCAGCCGGCGGACCAAAATATTTCTCGTCATATTCGGCGTGCACTGCTGAGTTCAACTCCTTGGTCTTTGCTTCCATCTTCTGGCGGAAGAGCTGCTGTGTTATCTCCGCTTTTACGCTTTCCAGCGGACTGGTTTGCCTGCTGTCAACCCGGTAAATCATGTGGCCGGTTGCTTCATCAGAGCGGAAGACCTCGCCCGCTTTATGGGAAAAGATTTCCTGCTCGATCTTCGGCGGGAAAGTGCCGTGGCGGGCCAGGCCAAGGTCCGTGGTAGGAGGCGTAGCCGCGATTGCCAGGGTCGTGTAAGCCTCCTTTTGCAGTTTGCTCATGTCCTCGCCCTTGGCCGCGCGTGCCTGGATATCGTCCGCCACCTGTGGGGCTTTCTTCTGATAGTCCGCCTTTTTTTCCGCGGTGGCTTGCGGATCAGGATCGTTCGTGGGGATAAAAACCCGAGTCAGCTTGGCGCCTTCAAATTTCTCCTGATTGGCCTTGTAATAATCCTCAATTTCCTGCTGCGATGGGTTGCGGTATTGCTCTGCCAGTTGGTTGCGGTAAAGATCGCCCAGCGTTTTCATCCGCAGCACGCGCATCACTTCAATAAAAGCAGGAGAATTTTCTACGCCTGCGGCCTTGGCGGCTTCTGAAAAGACCAGCAACTCCACATAGGATTGCGCCAGATTGCGCCGCTGCGCCGGAGTCACAGTCTGGTTGTTCGTGTTGAAGGCATTCACCAGACTGTCAAACTTCTGCTTGGTTACCGTCATGGAGCAGTCATTGGTGGAAGGCACCTTGTTGCTCGCTGCTGGGCCGTTTTCAGCGGGGCAAAGGCCTTTGATGCTGATCACCGGCGTCTCCGGCGGCAGCTCGGCCGGCTGTTCATCGCGCTTTAATAATGATGGTGGCGTTGCCTGCGGGGTCGGAGTCGGGCTCGCCGACGGGGCCTTCTTCGTCGCCGGTCCCTGGTTCTTGGTGGCGCCGGGCGTCTGCGCCAGCGCCGTGGATACTATAAAAACACAAATAAACAGCCTGCAAATCATCGTTGGGTTCCTTTCGTCATATGAGGGAAGTCAGGCGGCAATATCCTAGCATAATGGTTTTCTGGCAAATGCAGCTAGCAACAATGGTTGTAGTACTGGGAACCAAAAACTTGAGACAATGGCTCTGTGTCCTCGGCTGAACTCAACCCCGTGCTGGATAGCATGCAGAAGGAAAAGCGCAACGTGGCGCTCAACTCTCTGCTTGCCGCGCTTGGGATCACCGTCCTCAAGCTGATCGTCGGCATTTCCACGCTCAGCCTGGGCATTCTTTCTGAGGCGGCACATTCGGGTCTCGACCTTGTGGCCGCGCTGGTCACGCTGCTTTCTGTCCGCGTTTCAGATAAGCCTGCCGACGCCGAGCACCAATACGGCCACGGCAAGGTAGAAAATTTTTCTGCCTTTATTGAAACTGGTCTGCTTCTTCTTACCTGCGTCTGGATTGTATGGGAGGCCGTCCGCCGCCTCAACGGGCATCACAGCGTGCACATTGAGCCCTCTCTGGCCGCCTTCGGCGTAATGTTTCTTTCCATGGCGGTGGATTGGTGGCGCTCACGCAAGCTTCAGGTCATTGCCGATAAATATGACAGCCAGGCGCTTGAGGCGGACGCTCTCCATTTCAGCACCGATATTTTTTCCAGCGGGGTCGTTGCCCTGGGACTGGCGCTGGTCTGGGCAGGCGAGCACTGGCATGTCGGCTGGTTGGCCAAGGCCGATGCCGTCGCGGCTCTCATGGTCTCTGGCGTCATTGTTTACGTCAGCTCGCGGCTGGCCCGCCGCACCATCGATGCGCTGCTCGATGCCGCTCCCGCGGGCTATCGCGGAAACATCATGGACGCCGCGCTAAAGGTAAATGGCGTGATCGAGGTGGAGCGCGCCCGCATTCGCCGCGCGGGCAACCGCTATTTTGCCGATCTCACTGTTGGCCTGGCGCGAAACGTTACCTTCCAGCGCTCCGGCCAGGTGGTGGGCGAAATCACGCGTGCCGTGCACAATATCCTGCCTGACGCCGACGTGGTAATTCACTCCATCCCGCGTGAAACCGGCCATGAAAATATTTTTGACCGCATCCGCGCTGTCGCTTCACGCAATAATTTCAGCGTGCATGATGTCAGCGTCCAGGACCTTGAAGGCCGGCTGCATGCGGAACTTCATCTGGAGCTTGACGAAACTCTCAGCCTGAAAGACGCCCACGACGTGGTGACTGTCCTGGAAGCGGAAATCCGCAGCGATGTTCCGGAAATTTCTACCATCCTCACCCATATTGAGAGTGAGCCTTCCACCATAGAACCCGGCAATACGGTTGTCCGTGACGCGGTGCTCGAACAGAAACTTAAACCTGTGATCCATGAATTTCCTGAAGTGGTGGATATGCACGACGTGGAAATCAAGCGCGTGCGTGGCAAAATTTATATGTCGTGCCATTGCACCATGTCAGACGATCTGCCGCTCTCCCGCGTGCATGACGTTTCCACTGAGCTGGAAATCCGCTTCAAACAGGCCGCGCCGGAGTTGTTTAAAGTGCTGATCCACCCCGAGCCGCAAACGGACAACCGCAGATAGCTCGGTTTCTTTTGGGCCTCTTTACGTAACGTCATTTCCCATGTGGGTTTGCACAAAGGACAAATCTCACCACGGATGAACATGGTTCTATCTTGATCCGTGCAAATCAGTGTCATCAGTGTTATCTGTGGTAAGGTTTGGTTTTTGCGTAAAGCCTAGTACGTGAACAAAAAGACCGGGCGTTTCCGCCCGGCCTTCACCAACCAAAGAGGAGAGAAGAGGCTACTCCTTTGATGGAGCTATTTCCTTGTGCAGTTCCAGCATCGGCTCAACTGAAATCTTTGTCCCCGCCGGCGGCTGGAATAATGCTGCATCCGGCTCGTTGCGCTTGATGTCCGTCAACCGATAGGTGCTGTCTCCCAGGCGCGGGTCGGAATGCTTTCTCAACACCATGGTGTGCAGTTCAGGTGAGAACCACGTTTCAGTCACGATTTCGATTGGCCGCTCATTGCCGATCTGGCCAGCGGGAATCGTAACCGTCTCGCGCTTGCCCTGGGCGGACACGCCTTCAATCGTCTGTGTTCCCAGATCTTCATGTTTAACCTGTTCACTGCTTTCCTTGCTTTGCTGGACTTCATGCGCGCCCTGCACATTTACTATAACTTTCTCTTTTAAGTGCCGCTCGCGATGACCGGGCAGGTCAATAATCTGTGGCCCCTCTTTCCAGTTGCCGTCGCTGCGTACCACCTTTGTGGCCTCGCCGCCGGGGGTAAAGATGTACTGCGTATGCGTGGTGGGATCGTTGATAAACACCGTCTTGGGGCTATCCACCTGCATCGTGCCGATTCGATGCAAATCTGTTTCCCGCCGCGTGCGGCCCTGGCTGTCACGCGCCACGAATGACGATGTTTTATTCACAATCTTGTTGCCGTCCGCCAAGACCTGAGTGCTCTCCGTGGTTGCAGTGGCGGTATAAGGTGCGGCGGTCACAACCTCACCGGCGCCGGCCATTTCAGCCGAGAAGAATTCGATTTTGCCTTCAGGCAGGCGCTCGCCCTGCATCATGCCGAATGGCGAGAACATGGTGATGGGTTCGCCTTGCGTCATTGTGAAGGTACGTACTTTTTCTTTCGGCGTGGACTCCTGGGCGGCTACGCTCCCTGCCATCACCAATGCGCTGAGCAGCAAAATAGCAATTCGATTCATGGATAACTCTCCTTAAAAATTTGTTATTGCACTAATCTCACGGCGTACGGCGTTCCATCCTGGCTCACCACAAAATCGGCCATAAATCTTCGCGCTCCTGAATCCGGGCTTACCGGAGCGCCCATCTGCCACAGCGCGCTTGCTGGCAGTTGCACCCGGACTACACGGAGCTCGTCCGCTGGAACAGCAGGGTCGTATCCAGGCAAAGCAAGGAACTGGCGACGCGAAGACGCGACGTTGCTGTTCGTTGCCTTCGGCTTCACATGCTTTCTAAGAGGCCGTGCTGGATTTGTTACCGCCGTTGCGACGGTCGAAGCCTCAGGCGCTTTTACGGGACTAACGCTCGGTTGTTCTTTCACGATTTCTATTGCCTGCACGCCACGCCGTGAGCGCATCGATATGAGCCCGGATGCCAGCGCCATGCACGCCGCCAACGCAGCCACGCTAACCCGGCGAACCAGCCTGCGCCGCGCATGATGACGGTGGAAAGCCATTGCCAGTCCTGCGCCAAGTTCAGTAGGCGCGCCTTGTCGCGACGAGGCGGCTAGTCCGCGTAGCGCCTCGCTCAACCTCGCATCCGCTGTGGCGTCTCTCAGTGGATCTCCGGATTGTGAATCTATTTCATGCATTTTTGAAAGCTCAATTTCGTCTTCAACATCGCCCGCGCCCGATGCAGCCGCGAAGCCACTGTTCCCGGCGAACATTCCAGCAGTGCCCCCGCATCCGCATAGCTCATCTCTTCCAGGTCGCACAGCGCAACCACCTCGCGGTACTGCTCCGGCAACGCCAGCACCGCTTTCCGCAAAAACTCCAGCAGCTCAGTGTTGCTGAGTTCGGAGAGGACATCCAGATCGCTGGTGAACCCTGCATCTCCGCTATCCAGCCATTCCTCTTCGATCGGAAGGTCCAGCCGCGACCGCTGCACCACGCGCCGGGTCAGGTTGCGCGCAACGCCAAACAGATAGTTGCCCAAAGGACCTTTATCAACCGCGTAGCCTTTCGGGTTTCCGATCAGCAGCATGAATACTTCCTGCGTTACTTCTTCTGCCGTGGCTGTATTGCCGCTCATGTGCAATGCAAACCGGTAAATAGCCCTTTGGTACCGCTCATAGAGCGCGGTAAACGCCGTCTCATTTCCTTTGCGAAGCTGCCGCAGCAGCTCCTGATCTTCGACTGGCGAATCTGCCATGGCTCTGCTGGGCGCTGCCCTCGCTCCTGTTATCCATTGCTCGAATTGGGCAAATCGTTCCATTTATTTTTTGCCGATGAACCAAAGGCGGATCGCTGGGCCCTTCAGGATGAGACGGACAGAGTCCCTTTCAGTTATCGGGATTGAAACAAAAGCCTCTCCGCATCCTTCACTGTGGGGTTCAAAAACAGTTTGATTCTGGAAAGCTAGAGCGGTTGGATAGAAGCATTACAAAGCGAAGGCGTTGGACCACGGGGTGGAGCAGGCATTTCATGCCTGCGGTAAAAGCCTATAAATACTCCGGCTTTAGCCGCCGAGGTACCTTTGTCGGGGACACATTAGCTAAAAGAGAATCAGCACCAAATCAACGCGACATTCGCGGCTAGACCAGTTTCCAGATTACCGTTAACCCCAAGAGAAAACCTCAGGGGCTGAAAGCCCGAAGATTTTATCGCTGAGTACCGCAGGCATGAATGCCTGCTCCACCCCGTGATGGTCCACATTCACGCGGAAAATTCTTCCAGTACGCTAAACTTTGTGTCCATGGAATGGTTTGAAAATGACGATTTCTGGCGGGCTTTCTATCCGTTCATGTTTTCCGACGAGCGGTTTGCCGCAACCCCGGACGAAGTGACTCGCATTCTTGCCTTGACCCAACGCAATAGCGGCAGCGTGCTCGATCTTTGCTGCGGGCCCGGCCGCCACTCTATTGAGCTTGCTCAGCGAGGATTCAAAGTCACAGGCGTTGACCGTTCTCCATTTCTGCTGGCGAAGGCGCGCGAGCACGCGGCCAAATCTGGCGCTTCCGTTGAATGGGTGGAGCAAGACATGAGGAATTTCCTGCGGCCAGCGAGCTTTGACCTGGCCTGCAGTCTGTTTACCTCATTTGGATATTTTGAAGACGAGCAGGACGATCTGCGCGTTTTGCGCAACATCCATGAAAGTCTCAAAGAAAACGGCGTGCTGATCATTGAAGTCCTGGGCAAGGAGCGCCTGGCGCGCGTCTGGAAAGACACCATGTGCACGGAACTCGCCGATGGCTCGCTTGTGTTTCAGCGCCCTCAGATTCGCGATGACTGGACCCGCATACGTTCGGAGTGGACGCTGGTGAAAGAAGGTCGCGCGCGCAGCTTTACCTTTGAGCACACAATCTATTCCGGACGCGAATTAAAAGATCGGTTGTTGAGCTGCGGATTTATGCAGGTGCAGTTGTTCGGAGACCAGCAGGGCTCGCCGTACGGTCTCGACGCCACGCGCCTGATCGCGGTGGCACACAAATAGAGTCAATGAAAATGCATCTGGGCCTCGAGGAAACTTTGCAGCTCCCCTAAAGAGGAAAATGTCATGAGGTTTGCATCTGGCGCGTGTTGGGCGATTGTGGCGAGGAGTTGGGGACGATACTTGCGGCGGTATGAAAAGACCCAATGCCAGAAGTCTAAACGCTCCCGGGAGCGTCTTATCGCACGCCATACGCAACGGACGAGCGAGAAATCCAGAAAAATGATTGTGTCTGCTCTAGGAAGGCGAGCTTGGAGCGCGTCGTAAGGTCCCAAATCGCCATCCATTATCCATTCCGGTTCGGCGGCGAGCTTTTCCTGAATAACGATCCATTGCTCCCGAGGTGTTGCTACAAGGCCTGGTTGCCAAAAGATTTTATCCAGCTCAATCACAGGAAGCCGGCTGATTTCGCTCAAGCGTCTTGCCAAAGTCGATTTGCCGGAGGCTCCGCGACCAACAACAATTACACGCTTCATAAGCCATCTTCTTGTATCAGGTTTACCTGTCAGTATAATGGCCCCGATTCCCATCGCATGAGAGCAGTCGGAATTGCTCGTTAGCAGGCTTTGAATGGCACGCATGATGGCAACCCTGTCATATGAAAGTGCTTTCGCCGCCGAACAGGGAGGCGTGGAAGCGCAGGTAACGTGGACAGACAGCGAGCGGTTTGTCGCCAATGCTATCAGGGCCATGGCATTGGGATCGATTCTGACCGCGAAGCGGAACATCGCCGCCGGTCCCATGGAAATGGTCCTGTTGGGCTCCGGCCCTTCCCAGAAGCTACTGTTTCGTGAAGTCACACGCTCCATTCATGTTCTGCGCCGGAGGCGTGGGCGGTGTCGCCCAGGGCTTGCCAGTGAAATCGAAAAACTCCGTCATGTCCGGCATAGACGCATCACGCGCCGTGAGTGTGGGCAGGCTCCAACGCGCCTCAATGAATCGCAGATAAGCTGTCTGATCCATCGGTGTGTGCGAAACGAAATTCTTTTTCGTAAACGGGGAGATCACGATATTTGGCACGCGGCTGGCGGTAATGGTGAAGTCGCCGGGCGCATCGATTGACAGCAGGTCCACGGGCTTGATGCCGTCGGGGCTCGGTACCGACATAGGCGGCACGTGGTCGAATGTTCCTCCACCCTCATCATGGGCGAAGAAGATAACGGTGTCGGTCCATGACGGCCCCTGCATCACGGCGTTGATCACCTTCGACGCAAATTGCGCGCCTACCTGAACATTGATCTGAGGCTCGCCCAGCGACGGGTTGTCCGAATGGAAATTGCTCGGGTGCTCGGAAAGACCATCGTGTAGCCCCGGCTCAATAAACGAAACGCCCGGCAGCTTTCCCGCGGAAGCATCGGCGAAGTACTGTCCCATGCCGACTACATGCCCTGCTACGCCGGGTTGATTGAAATACGCGAAATCCTGGAGAAACGTAACCATCGATGTATCGGCAGAATAGATTCTCCAGCTAACGCCAGCCGAATCCAGCTCCTGAAAAATTGTCTTCGCCGTGAGACCTCCCGGGCCAGGCCCGTTGTGCACGAATCCCTGTGAAGTTCCGGCCATCAAAAAATGCCGGTTTGCCGGAGTGTCGCTGGGAACGGGCGCGAAGAAGTGGTCATCAATGGCAAACTGTGATGCCATGAAGTAGTAATAATTCAGGTCATTGGCATCGAAGAAGCCCATCACGCGATGCCCGTCCTGGTCCGCCATATGAATCCCCAGCCCGGCTGCAACCTTACTGATGTTGAAAGCTATCGCGACAAAGCCATCCATGGGCGAGCTGGCTGAAGCTGCTGCTGGATTCTGCCGGTTGAAATTGATGTGCGACGGCTCCCAATCCGGTGTGAGGTCTTCAGTGCAGACTGAGCCGGTGTGATAAGGCGCAATGCTGGCTCCGGTAGCTGGAGAAACATTGGAAAACGCTCCTGCGCTTTCATCATCGATGGTTGCCGGCGAGCCGTTGATGGGAATTCCATTTGCCTGGCGATACGCCGTCATCTGCCCGAAATAATGATCGAACGAGCGGTTTTCCTGTAGCAGGATGACCACGTGATTCACGGCCGTGATTCCCGCGGGTTGCGGCCCCACCGTCCCTGGATTCTGTCCTTTGTTGTTGGACACGCCGCCGCAGCCTGCGATCAGCGCTGCAGATGCTGCGACTAAGAGAAAAGACCTGAACCTGGAAGTCATATAGCCCCGCTTTCTCAACCACTTTTCAGGTGAGATGCTTCCGGCCAGAGCGGATGTTGGCCCCCTTGAGGATAGGCCGTTAGGTGAGGAGAGACTCTGGGCAGAAGCTTGGAATTGGCCGGGCAGCGACAGGCGAAATCCCCCGACCCGAGCGCCGCGGCGTCGTAGGGACCTCTGAAGAGAATTGGTCAGGGAAAGAGGAGCAGTCGGAATTGCTCGTTACCTGGCTTTGAATGGCACGCATGATGGCACGCTGCCGTATGATAGAGTTTTTGCGGCGAGCGGGAGGATCAGGGCCATGAATGTTGAAGCGCAGGTTACGTGGACAGACGGCGAGCGCTTTGTCGCCAACGCCAGCAGCGGCCATGCCATTGTGATTGATTCTGATCGCCAGCGGAATACTGCCGCGGGTCCCATGGAAATGGTCCTGATGGGTCTGTGCGCTTGCACCGCGACGGATGTCGTGAGCATCCTGCGCAAGAAGCGTGAGCCATTCATTGGTGTGCATGTGAAGGCGGAAGCGGTTCGTGCGACTGAGGCGCCCACGGTCTATACTTCGATCAAACTAATTTATACAGTTTCCGGAGAGGTTTCACGCAAGGCGGTGGAAGACGCGGTGAGGTTGTCTGAAGAAAAGTATTGCGGCGTCTCTGCGATGCTGAAATGTACGGCAAAGATTGTTACTGAAGTGCATCTTTCCGGCGCGGAAAAGCTTGCTCCGGCAACGAAATAAAAGAAACATTGAGGTAGCAGAAAGAATCTAATCCACACAAAAGGGGGAAAGTTCCTTTCATGTCGCAAAAGAAAGTTGTGGTTTACAGCCAGCCCGGTTGACCGCCCTGCTCATGGGCTGAGTCCTACCTTTCGGAGAAAGGTATTGAGTTTCAAGTGAAAGACGTTAGTTCTGACCAGCAGGCGGTCTTTGAGCTGGTGCGTACTTACAAGAGCCGTTCCACTCCAACCATCGTCGTGGGAGAACAAGTCATGGTCGGCTTTGATCCTGAGCGCCTGGACGCGATGCTTGCCGAGTGAGTCCACTGCCAAAAAATCAATAAGCCCCGCGCCGGAGCGTCAACATCCATGGCGGGGCTATTTCTTTGTGGCCACGGCGACTTTCTGCTGGGGCGCTGCCGCGGTGGTCGGAAAGGCAATTTTTAACGGCAGCCTTTTTGCCGGCCATTCCTTGATCTCGCCCGTGGTGCTCACGCAGACCCGGACCACTTTTACGGTACTGGTTTTTGGTCCGATTCTCCTGCTAGGCTTTGGCCGTCGCATCTTTTCCATCTCCCGGCGCGACCTCATCCTGTGCGCGCTGGTGGGGACGCTCGGCGTCGCCTGTTCCAATTTTTTCTATTACTTTGCCGTTCAGAAATCGACTGTTTCACTGGCGATTACCGTCCAATACACCGCACCGTTATGGGTATTGATCTATATGGTCGCGCGCGGCAGGGAACGGGCGACAGTTCAGCGTACCGCCGCAACGTTGGTGGCCATGATCGGGACCGCGCTGGCCATTGGAGTCTTCCAGACAGGTGTCAAATTCAGCGTGATCGCCGTGGCATCAGCTCTGCTGGCGTCGTTTGGTTACGCTTTTTATAACGTCGCCGCACAAGGGCTGGTCACGAGAAATCACCAGTTCACGGTCATGTTTTATCTGCTGCTGGGCTCGGCGGTCTTGTGGACCGTGATTGATCCTCCGTGGAAGCTGATGGCGCAGAATTTCAGCGGACGGCAATGGGTATTTCTGTTCGTCTTTGCGTGTCTCTCCATGGTGCTGCCTTACATGCTTTATCTCAGCGGGTTGAAATACCTTGATCCCACGCGGGCCGTCATCACCAGCTGCCTGGAGCCGGTGTTCGCCATTGTTTTTGCCGTGCTTTTCGTCGGTGAAACGCTGCAGGCCTTGCAGATCGTGGGAATCGTGGCCGTGCTGGGTGCTACCGTCATGGTCCAATTGAGGCGGCGAATGGAGATTAGTCCTGCACCGGCGGGCTAGGGTATAAGCCGCTCTGGCTGTAAAATAGCAGCAGCCATGAATATCCAGCGTCTTACCGTTGTCTGCCTGCTTTCCATATTTTTTTCAGTGGTCGTGGTTGCCAAGAAAAAACCGCCTGAGCCGGAGCTAAAAACCGCTTCTGTGAACATGATCGTGATCAGGAACTCCAGCGGCAAGCCGGTGAAAAACGCGGAAGTGGTGATTCACTTGATCGATGAACATGGCAAACCGAAGCAGGAAGGTCTGGAACTTAAGACCCATGAAGACGGCAAGGCGGAAGCGTCAGGCATTCCTTACGGCAAAGTCCGCATTCAGGTGATCGCGCCGGGATTCAGGACGTACGGAGACGATTTCAGCATCGATCAGCCAAACCTGGAATTCACCATCAAATTGCAAAAACCGGCCGAGCAGCTTTCCATTTACAAATGAACGATTGACGGGCTATCAAGGCCGACCGTCCGCACCATAGAGCATAATTCAGCACCACAACGGCGTGTACCTGCTTGACATTACCGAGCGGGAATGTCATTTCTAGTAGCTTTACTTAGCGCCTATTTTTTGAAGAGTAGAGAAAGGTCTATTGAAAGTCAGGGTCTTTTTTCACGGCAAATGTTTTGACGGGACGGCTTCGGCCGCGCTGTTTTCGCGCTTCTACCGCGAACGCATACGGCCTGACGTGGACTTTCAGTTCACCGGACTGGTGCATCGCGCGGGCGCGCTCTTCAATGAAGCAGATTTCGATGGCGATGAGAATGCCATCGTCGACTTCAAGTATTCCGCTTCCCCAAAAATTACCTGGTGGTTTGACCATCATCAGAGCGCGTTTCTCTCGCCGGAAGACGAAGAGCACTATCGTTTGAGCGATAAGAGCCGGAAATTTTTCGATCCTG
The DNA here is from genome assembly GCA_027307045.1 of Acidobacteriaceae bacterium. GTDB lineage: Bacteria > Acidobacteriota > Terriglobia > Terriglobales > Acidobacteriaceae > Angelobacter. The sequence goes on along the minus strand of DAHUXR010000010.1, from coordinate 11,941 downwards.
AATACAAATCATGCACCAAATTTCTGGCGCACGTGGCGGAGCAGAAATTTGGTTTTGATCCGCGGCCGGTGGAAGAGCTGATTCGCTGGGCCGATATTATTGATGGCGCACAATTTCACAGTCCTGAAGAAGCGGTGGAGATGGCCGAGCCCGCCATGAAGCTCACCATGGCCATTGAGTCCACGAACGATCCTGATTTTCTTCCGCGCTTGATCCCTTACCTGGTCAGTGAGCCGCTGGCGGACGTCTTGAAAGAGCCCTTTGTTGCCACGGTCGTTCCGCCGCTGATGGCGCGTCATCGGCGTTCGATTGAAATATTGCGCCAGCGTTCAGAATGCAAACAGGGAACCATTTACTTCGACATCAGTGATCAGGATCTGGAAGGCTACAACAAATTCATTCCTTATTATCTGCACCGGGATTCGGTCTACAGCGTGGGGCTGAGCAGCAGCAGCTTTCGCGTGAAAGTCTCTGTCGGATCAAATCCGTGGACTAACCGGCAGAACATGGTCAATCTGGCTAAGGTTTGTGAGCGCTATGGAGGCGGCGGGCATGCCCGGGTGGGCGCCATCTCCTTCCCACCAGACAAAGGCGACCTGGCGCGCACTGCAGCGGCGGAAATTGTGGCTGAACTCCGGAACGCCGAATCGGCTGTGGTGAAATAGCCTCAGTTGCACACAGAGATTTTCCACTTTTTCCTCTGTGACCGATAGCCTTTTGGATTAAGAAAAATACTTAGTCCTCATCTAATTCCTGAGTCCGGGAATGTTGCGCTAATTCTGCCAAGGGGATTGAAGCAGAGTAGATGCTTGGTTAACCTCAGAACAGTTCCTCACGATCCGTGAGCATCAAGATAATCTGGAGTTTAAGAGCAGTGCAGAGCATACATAAGTGTCTGGCTGCTGTTGTTGTCCTTGGTCTTTCTCTGACCGGGACGGCCCAGCAGCAGAACAATCCAAGCCTGAAGAGATCGGCCAAACCCCAGACTGCGGCCCCGACCACTCCGGCCAAACTTACGCGCGAGCAGAAGTTTGTGATTGATACAGTGCGGATGGCGGTTGCATTGCCCGAGTCCGATCCGCAGGACAGGCTGCGCGTTCTCTCCACAGCCGCTGACGTGGTTTCGCCCATCGACAAAAAGATGGCACGCGGATTTTGGCATGAAGGAGCACGCATTGAAACTGATTTGGTTCGGATTGGGCAAACGCCCGCTGTCTCCATGATGTCCAGCGGCCTGGTGGATTGCGCCGCCGCCTTGAGCTTTGTGGAGAACCTGCCAAATAATGCCGTGCTGCGCGCGGAACAATCTCTGATTGGGGCGATCACAAGTTGTCCAAAGCAGACTTTAGATCCCGTTTCCCGCAAGCTGGATGCGGGACTGGAGAAGAACATTGTGGCGTCGCGCGCGCTGATGGCGGTGATGGCAGCGCAAGGCGAAACCTCAGCGTGGTCACAGCAGCATTTTGCAAAAATGTTTGATGCGCTGCCGGACCCAAAAGAAAATGCCGCAGAAGCGGAAAACCTTGCCGCAATGTATATGCAGATGTCCGGCTCTGTGAATAAAGACATTGCCGCCAGGAGCGGCTTGCAGCTTCTAACCTGGCTGGGAAAGAATGACGACTCGCCTGTGCGTACGCTTTCAATCACGATCACCACACAGGCGATGCAGAAAGCTCTGGGCGCGGAAGGCTACCAGAAAGCGCTGGAATCTGACGTTGTTGCCAATACCACGGTGCAGAATGCCGGCCAGCAGCGAGAGATCGAGCGGCCGGAGCCGGAGAGCGTTTCCATTCTCTCCGCCATGGATAGCAGAGGGACGGACCAGACCGAACGCCTTCGCAATCTTCCCGCTGGTCAGCGAGCACGTGAAGCCGCGGCCGATGGGTTCGCAACGGGCACAGGCGGCAACAAGCAGCAGGCAAGCAAGTACTTTGACATGGCATTCAGCGCCGCCGATGAAGTCTGGGATGCGCGTACTCCAGAGCAGAATGCAGCGGCCGTGGTGCAGGAGATCAGCGAGGCGGCAGCGCAGGTGGATTCATTGAATGCGTTGTCTCGGGCGCAAAAGCTGCGTGACAGTTCCGCCCAGGCCATAGCCATGCTGGCTGTCGCTCGAGTGGTTGCCAGCAATGGCGTTACTCGATAAGCCCAGTACCGGCTAAAGCAATCAGTAAAGTTTTGAAAATTAAACGGTCGTAATATTGTCAGGCAGGTCATTACATTGGTAGGCTATCAACATCTCAAATCTATAAGTCAGGGTCTCCAGTTGGTTCATATCGTTGACGTGCAGTGCCCCAAGTGCATGCGCAAGTTCAGGACGGTTCCCTCCGTGGTGGAGCACGCCGGTTGGGTTTACTGCTCGGTTTGTGGCACACGCATGACTATCTCTGAACCCAAGCCGGTTACCGCGTTATCCAAGGATCGGGCCGTCACCAAGTAAGGGCCCCCGCGCGCTCTCATTTAGCTCAATGCGCCAACAGCACGCAGGCAAAAACGCCATAAGGGCCAGGGGTTACCTGGTTCCTTACCAGCCGGAAGCACATATAAGCGTTGCCCCAAAGTTACCTGCGTAAGGCTGTTTTCACGTTGTCTGTGGAAGGGACAATGCTCTAAGCTTGCGTCAATTAGGTCCATGGAGAGAGATTTAATGTTCCATCCCAGATTCCGGCTGGCGATCTGCTCTGCGTTTGTGTTCGCGGGCATCGCTTCGGCCCAACGTTCTGTGATGCATGACCAGTCGCCGCGCCAGGCCCTGATTGAGATGTTTTCCGGGGGCGAAGCGCCATTCAAAAAGCATCTGACGCTGGAAATGCAGAGCAAGCTTCAGAACCTGATGAAGGGATCGACCGATAACGCGCCCAACCCACTTTTAGCTTTGACGGGCGCAAAATCCGCGGGAGCAAATGGGTTTCAGTCTTTCGATATAGGTCCTATTCTTTTTGCCTTCAACAATCCCGACCAGCATGAGCGCTATGAAGTGGAGATGGATAGCGACGAACAGCGTGGAGACGAAGATAGCATGGCGCTTTCACTCCACCTGGTGCGCAATGGCGTGGAGCGTGAGATTCCCGTGGGGCTCAAAATACTTGCCAAACTCAGGCGGCAGGCCGGCGTCTGGAGGCTGACAGCAGTCAACCTGAATGCTTCGCTGCCAGTTGGCGATCCGCGAATTCTGGAAAAATCCTGGTGGGCGCCTACACTTGCCGCAGCCGCAGCCGCAGGCGAAGAGACACCTGCCTCTTCAGCCGTGGTGATTGACGAACGTCCAAAGATGAATCCTTTGCGCGCGGTGCGGATGATTGGCATGGCGGAAAACCTATATGCCCAGATGCATCCCGGATTTGGCTATACATGCAAGCTTTCCAACCTGGTGAATATCGGCAAGGGGATGGATGAAGAAGGCATGTACAAATTCATGGACGCCGATTTTGCCGACGGCCTTTATAACGGTTATAGATTTACCCTCACCGGATGTGAGCATGCTCCGGCAAGAATGTTTCGCGTTATCGCTGAGCCGGTGGCAGGCCACGGCAAGGCCTATTGCTCCGATAATACAAACAACCTGCGCGCCGCCGACGATGGCCGTGGAACCACCTGTCTGGTAGCCGGAAAAATCGCGCGCAAATAAACGGGGAGAGCAATCTACTCCGTTAGATTTGTTTCACGCTTCCAACAGTAACCGCTAAGTCAGGACTTCTGCACCTTAAGGTGGTTATCGACTGAGAAGACCCCGGGAACGCTGTTCGCGCGGATGTTGGCCTCGTTCTTGTCCGCTTCTGAATTTACAATGCCTTCCAGCGTGACATGGCCGCCTTTCACAATAATGTGGATCGGTGGAACTGATCCCATGGAATAGCGGAATAGCCGCTCGTCATTGAAAAGGGACCGCGCCACTTCCCTGCGAATCCGGTCGTCGTTCCCTGAAACGGGCAAAATCTCAATCTGATTGTTCACGCTATCCACGCCTTCAATGTGCTTTACTGTCTTTTCCGCCGAATCTTTCAGGATTGGGTCTCGCACTTGTCCCATCAGCGTGACTTTGCTGCCATCCACTTTGTATTGAATGTTGTCAAAAATGGTGAGCTGCGGCAGCATTACCAGCTCGTGAAAAACCTCGCGTGAAATGCGGTCCTGCATACGCTGCGGGCCGGTGACATTTTGCGTCCCGCCGCTGGAATTGCCGCCGGCTGGTTCCTGGGCCGCAGCGACTCCCAACATTCCGATACAAAGTGCACCGACTAACAGAAAACTTGGGATTTTACTCATTGTTTCCTCTTTTCCATACTTGGCAGGTCATTGCCCTTGTTAATTCTGATGCACGCACAAACGTGGGCGTTGACTTGTCCATCATGTGCATAAGAGCTGCGTTTTGGTGGTCGATCACGCGGCAGATAAGGCGATGTTTAGCTTGGTACCTAGGGTGAATCCCCAGTTGTAGCGGTCCATGGCGCACGTAAAATCGTCATCAACTTCCCCCGGCCCAGATCCTCACAACCAAAATGCACGTTGAAGGACCCACAGTACTGTGCGGATTACTGAAGTACCGTTGTCACAAACGGTGAACCCCTTAAGAATGAACGGGTACGCAGGGCTGAAGGCTGTTGAAGTGGATTGCCCGCCCGGTGATTTGAGCACGAGGAGAAGCTTAAAAATGAAAAAATACTTTACGATCTTTGCCCTGGGGATGATGGCACTGTCCACCGCGGCATTCGCCGGTACCACGGCGACCAACACCAACGTAGTGTCGCCAACTTTACAGATTTCGGCCACCGTCCAGAGCGCCGTTCAGTTGACGCTCAGCACAGGCACAGCGGCCGTTACGCATTGCGCCGTTACGCCAACAGGCGGCACTCCGGATTACACCATGAACTTTGGCACAGTTGACGCGCTGGGTATCAACGCCGGAAACTGCAACAAGTTTGCTCCAACAACGCCGGGAACCACCAACGCAATTTACTGGTCAGACTACAACCTGAATCCGGTATTCACCAGCCAGACCACGACGAACAACACGATTACCGCGCAGGTGACAACTGATTTCGCAGCGCCAAACAATATTTTTATCGTTCGTGACTCGGCGAACTCCGCCACCGTTCCTGCTGCCGCTACTGACTTTACGGCTGTGAGCACGGCAACGCCTGACACAATCGTGACCAATGCGGCCAGCGGTTCAACGCAGACGCGCTTCATCGGCGTGGCGGTAACTCCAGCCAACGGCGTCGGCGTGACGGGTGCGAAGTCCGCCACGGTTACTTTTACTTTGACAGTTCAGTAGTCTGCGAGCTTCTCTGCAAAGTTGCCGCGGTTGCCCTGTCTAGCACTTAGACAATGAGATTTAGAGAGTATGAAGACCTTCGACGCACACACCTCCCCGTCGTCAAGTCCGGCGGGAAGGTGTGTGGTGCGTCGTTTGGAAAACTACTCTCAGCGCTCATCATTCTGGCTGTTGCTGCAATTGCACTTACCAAGCCTGCCGAAGCCCAGAACGGGACGTTTGCTGTCTCAGCGGCTCCCGGCGGAATCACCCTTGCTGGCGGCGGAACCACTCATTCCGGCCAATTCGGTCCGATGAATGCTTTGGGCATCGGAACGCCCGATGCCGGCGTTACTGTTATTCCTCTCAACAATGGCGCTCTCTACATCACACACTATCAAATAACCATTTCAGGACTGCCCAACCCTCATCTTGGCGCTGTGACGGCATTTGTGAATTCCAATTTCACGCATCCCGCCGCCCTGATCATGCAGAGCTGCCCCAGCAGCTCAAGCTGCAACGCCTCGGGAAATTTTTCTGCCATGTCACTGCTTGCCGCCGCGCCCACCACGGTGGTTGCGGCGCGCGGCATCAACAATCAGACCGTGACAGTTGGGCTGGGGATTTTTGTGCCGGACAACAACGGCGCCTCGTCCTTTACCGGCGTGGATACGGCGCGCATCACCTTGACCGCCACAGACACCACAAACAACAAGAACTTTGCGACAGCAGAAATCCGGCTGGATACGCCGGTGGGAGAGACTATCCAGAGTGCCGTGCGGCTCACTTTGGCCACGGCGACCGGCGGGCTCACGGTCACGCCTGGCGCTGATTTTTCCATGAACTTTGGCAATGTCAACGGCCTTGGCTTTGGCCCTGGCGCTGGACTGACCACCGTGGCTGCCGCGGGCGGTGTGGTTTATTCCACGCCCTATCTTTTGCAGCCTGCATTTAGCGCCTTCAGGTCCACAACTGCGACGATCAAGACTTTCGTCAGCACAACCTTTGCTCACCCCACCATCCTGGTCTTGCGCGATGCCGCAGCCGGCGCCGGGCCTTATAACAACATTGGCACGACGGCCGGCACAGCCACGCAGATCACCAATACCGCCGCTGATCGCAGCTCCATCACACGATTTCTAGGCTTATTTGTTTCCAACACCAACGGCGCAACGGCCTTTCAAGGAAGCGATTCCGCCACACTGACTTTTACGATGACGGTGCCATAAGCAATGATGACGATGAATCGAAACCGCGAAATGATTTGCCGACTGCTTTGCGGGCTGGCCTGCCTGGCTGCTCTGGCGGGACATGCCAGTGCGCAGTCTTTGGGACTGGCGCCGGCCCAGGTGGTGGAAACTTTTAAGCCGGGTGTTCCATTTCAGTTTGATCTTTCCACAGTCAATTCCGGTGACACCGCCGTGGACATGCACGTTGAAATCACGGATTTCTGGTACGACGACAAGAACGAGAAAGTCTTTTCCTCGCCCGGAACCTCGCCGCGCTCCGCCGCCAACTGGATACAGTTTGTCCCCGACCACTTTGAGGTGGGCGCGCACGGCACGCAGAAGATGAAAGCGATCGTCACGCCGCCATCTGACGCGAAGGGCGGCTACTATGCAGTGCTGTTTGTCACGTCCAAGCCGCAGCTTTCATTCCCCAAGAGCGACGGCAAAGGTGTTTTCACCAGCATGCGCCTGGGCTGCCTGGTTTTGCTGCGCGCGGAAGGCACCGACGAATACAAGATCGACGTGAGCAATACAAAAGTAACTCCGCCTACGGATACACATGGGCTGAGCGTGGATTTTGATCTTCTGAATGCCAGCAACACGCATGTGTTTCCCGTGGCACGCGTCGCGGTGCTGGATGCCAGCCGGAAGCTGGTGGCAAAAGCTGAAAGCGCAGAAAAACGTTTTCTTCCCGGACAAAAAAACTCCATGCACGTGGAGTGGGCAGGGAAGCTGCCTGCTGGAAATTACACCGCCGTGCTGACCGTGGCATACGGTGAAGACCGGATAGAAACGCAACAGATTCCGTTCAGCGTAACAGAGTAAGGGAATTGAGATTTTGAAATTAAAAAGGCACATGACGGCGATTGCAGCATTGATGAGCAGCCTGCTGTTGTTGTGTGCGCTCGCTCCCGCCGCTGCGGCGCAGTCCATTGATGAGAACGGCGTGCCTTCATTGGTTGAGGTTTACTGGCAGTGGTCGCGCACGATCACGACTCCGGCGCTGACCAACATAATTGTGCTTGACCAGGAAATTGCCCGGGTCGAAAGCACAGGCGATGGCATTCAGATTTTTGGACTGGCGCGCGGAGAGACCGTGTTGCTGGGTTACCTGCATGACAAGCCGGTCAGTATCCGGGTGCGGGTTGTTCCGCGTCCTCAGGTTACGATTTCACCGGCGCAGCTTCGTCGCCAGGGTGAGATGGCGCAGGGAAGCTTTGGCTCCGGCGTGCAGATTGCAAATGCGGGCGGTCAGACGACCACTTCTGTCGTGAACGACTTCAACTGGACGCAACTGGCCGGAAGCCAGGGACGGCTGACCGTCTCTACCCAGGTTGAAGACAACGATCTTCAGGGTGGCCATGCCTTCAATATTCGGCATGGAAGCATTGACTATCGGAGCCCGGGGATGGACGTGAGCCTGCTCGATAATCTGGTGAGCCTTACCGACAACGGCTATGAGCGCCACCTGAGTCCTTTCAGCTATTCAGATTCGGTGGAGTTGCGCGGGGCCGGCGTAACGGTGCGCCATGGCGACAACCAGTACATGTTTTTCGGCGGCTCCACGATTCCGTTTTACTTTCTTACTTTGGGCTCCACGCGCGATATCGGTGGCTTTTCTTTCCAACGTAAGCAAACGAAGAAACTCAATCTGTTTGCTACCACGAGCTATATCAATTCTCCGGTCGATTTTCTGAATCCGACCGGCGGGCGGCAGGACGACTGGATGCAGACCGGCGGCTTCAATTATCAGGCCAGCGACAAATGGAATTTCCAGTCCACGGGCGGTGTGAGCACGCATGGCGGCATGGGACGCGGAGAAGTCGATTACATCAGCCATCGCTTTACGTTCTTTGCGGCCGGAGGAGCGTCGTCACTGCTGTTTCCACTCAACCGCGTGCAGTCACTATTTTCGGGCACAACTTCAGCCAAGGCGGGACTCACGCTGAGTACCAGCGAACGCTTCACCGAATCCGTTTATTATCAGCACACCATCACGCAGCCGTTCGGCAACATATTGCACGCGGGCAGCTCGGATTATCTGTCTCCCACGGTTTCATGGCGCATCAATCCCAAGGACGATGCAAGTTTCAGCTATACGTTCAGCCACAATGACGGCGGCTTTGCCAACCAATCCACGAATGGAAACCGATTTGATACTAATTGGTACCATCAAATTGCGCCGCGTATTTCCAACGCCGCGCAGTTTACCGTCGGTTCAGTGCAGGACCCGCTGCAGTTGAGTTCAGAAGATGAGTTTACCCTGCGCGATAACGTTACTTTCCTGATCAAGAGCGGAAGCATGACGGTGGGCTTTGAGCATGACCGCCGCAATCCTTCACTGGTAAAGAAGCTGGGATCTGAGCTGGAGTTATTGTCTCCGGCGTTGCAGCAGTTGTTCCTGCAGGACCCGATTTCATTTGTGCAATCGAATGACGTGCCGCCAGAAGTTAAGGCGCTGCTGGACGCCCAGGTGCCGATCAATACGTCGATTTCTGCTTCGGCGCAGCTGCGCGTGGGAAAGAAGCTCAGTCTGAATCCTAACTTTGCTTTTGCCCGCGCCTCCAACGGCAAGACCGATTCATGGACGCCGTATGTTGGATACTCGCTGGCATATCAGGTGCGGCCCTCGCTGGATTTCAATTCCGGCCTGACGAATATTTGGGTGCTCGGCAATACGGCCAATACGGTCCAGCGGACAACGCTCATGTATTTTGGCTTTACCAAGCGATTCAGCGCCATGCCCGGAGCGCTCATCCCCACGCGCCATGCCGGACGGCTTATTGAAGGCCGCGTCTTCCGTGATAACAACGTCAACGGCACGTTTAACTTTGGCGAACAAGGGCTGGTCGGACTCCGGGTGCGGCTGGATGATGGTGAGGTCGCGGAAACGGACGAGCAGGGCCGGTACAAATTTACTGACGTCACACAGGGCGAGCACACAGTGTCATTGTCTCTGACGCAGTTCGCCGAGCCTGTGCGCATGACCACCAAGAACCAGGCGTCGGTGGATTTGATCCGGCAGAAAATCGGCATGGTGAATTTTGGCATTGTCGATTTTGCACGAGTTACGGGAAGCGTGTTCAACGACCTGAACCTTGACGGCAATCGAACACCGGACGCGAAAGGTCTGGCCGGAGTCCACCTGACGCTGGATGATGGCAAGACGCACCGCAACATCGTTGCTCAGGACACGGGCGATTTTGAAGTTGACGATCTGCCACCCGGTGACTATCGAATCACCGTGGATGCGAGTACGCTGCCCGCGAACTATTCACTGCCGGAAGACACTTTCACTCTGCATGTGACCCCGGTTTCGACCACCGTGGAAAATATTCCGGCGCGAGCCATGCGTTCGATTGCGGGAAGAGTATTTGTAAAAGTCCTGGCGGAGCCAACTGCCCAGCCGGCAGATAGTGGCAAGCTGAAGATCGGCGGAATGCCTCCGGGCTCGGTTCGCAGCCAGCGCGGCGGACAAGCAGGTGGGCGCGTGAGCCAGGCAGGACGCGGACAGGCGCAGGGAACCACTGGCGCTTCTGCCGGCGGAGATTACAACCTTGTCCCCATCGCTGGTGTTCAAATCACGGCAGGGCACGGCATTGCCAAGACCGATGAGAACGGAAACTTTCTGCTGCGCGATCTGCCCGCAGGCGATCTTACGGTAACGCTCGTCCCGGTGAAAGATTTGCCGGCGGGAATGAAAGTGCCTGTGGGACAAGTGAAAATGCCGCCAGAGCCAATCCAGGTGCAGGGCGCGACAATCGTGATCAGCAATCCTGATCTGGCGCCCTATCTTGTCGATGCGCCAAAGCAGTAGCCCATCTGACGTTCACCGTTTTCCGTGAAATAAAAAGAAGAGTTCTATTAACAGGATCAGCACCACAATAAATTCCAACAGGAAAGCGCGCGCCTGATGGAATTCTTCGATCATGAAATCGTAGAGTTCGTCGGCGGTGCGCAGTTTTTCCTGCACCAGGGCCTGATAATCGGTGACGCCAATCTTGCCGGCGCAAAGCTTATAGACGCGGGCAAAGAACATGTCGCCGACAAACTTAAGCGCATTGTTGGTGCGTTCTGTCAGCTCGGTCACATCCACCAGCATGGTGCGCAACCGTGCGGCAGCGGAGCGCATGCGCCATCCATAGAACAGGCCCTTGCGCGTTTCCACAATGTCATACACGCGCTCAAGTTCGCGTGTCAGAATTTCGTCATAATGGCGGAATTGCAAGAGCTGCGAGTTCGCATATTCCAGCAGCGTAATTGTAGGTTCGGCGCCGGCGGGGGTATCGAAAACAAAAGCCGCGTTCCATCCGGCAACGATAAGGTCATTGGGGTAATACGACATGTAGCCCTGGAGCACTTCCGTGCGCTCCTGGTCGGCCAGCGGCATCACTTCTCCACGGACGATCTGGCTGATTTCTTTTCCATGCTCCTGCAGAAGCGCTGCGCCATTCGTTGTCCCGGCGACGGAATGCAGATGAATTACGGCGTAGTCCTCACTGAGCCAGTTGCTATATGGCTTAACCAGCGCCCCGCCGATTTTCTTTAAACGTTCCCGGATGGTGTTGCGGCAAAGCTCGTCGAACATCGTGCCTGAAATCCAGCTGCCTGCGAGTCGCTGAAGCTCCTCCCATGATCCGGAAAATGCGAAGCGCAATAGCACGCTCACAACACCGTAATCATAGTACTGTAGCGTCCCTTCAAAGCGCTCGCCGCTGGTAAGAGATAGCGGCGGCAGAGTTTCAATGACCGGAGGCCGCTCAAACCGAACATGCGCCGGGGTGGATGACTTGAATGTTGGCGAGAGCCGCGTGCCGCCCGTGATGGGAGGAAGATCAGAAAGCCTGATCTCCTCAGCAATGTCGTACAGATTTAGAACGACGATGGAGCCCTGAAGGTCGGCCATGCTTCCATCCTGACTGTCTCACCAGATAGTGTACCTGCCAGATGGATTCAGCGAGGTGGCGGCGACTATTTCGGGACGATCGTGATGGCGCGCACCTGCTCTTGCCGAACTGTGTTACCGGAGTCCACCAGCATGGAGCGCATTTCTTCAGTCACTGAGAATTCTTCATGCCGGGGATTGAGGTTGTAGGACACGGCGGCGTCGTTCCGCCGACCGTCTTTATCGTGGTCCTTATCTTTGTCTTTGTCATGATCGTGAACGCCGACAGCGGGAACCACGTTTACATCAATGCGCAGGTTGGCCTGGGCTCCGGTGCTGTGGATGTGAGCCGTTTGGGCGGACAAGGGGATGCTCAAGGAGACGGCGAGTAACGCGCACCCGATCCTGAGCGCCTGCATGCAGGGGAAAGTGCAAATAAACATGCGCATAATCCTCCTTCCACTCTGATTGCTGCGGACGGAACGGCGTTGTGTTTTAAGTTAAAAAACCTGGGTTTCGGAGACGGAACAACATGGCCCAAACAGAATGAAGCCGGAAAACCTGTGGGACGGC
>DAHUXR010000109.1 GCA_027307045.1 Acidobacteriaceae bacterium | reverse complement strand
TATCACGGATCTCTAAAAGAAAACCCTCGTGGTCGGTGACCAATCCCCCTGGCTCGAAGTGGTGAAAAACTGTGGCTCCAATTAAAAAGCGATAGGTCCTCATTTCAATCATCCCTGCACCACCTTTTGTAAATTCGCTTTACATTCGTATCGAATTGCGTTACTCTCAAAGCGTGATTCGCCGGATGTTCGTCTTGAAAGAAGCGGCTGAAATCGGGAAATAGCAACAGCAAAAAGGTTGGAAAGGAAACAACGTGATTCAGGGGCGAAACAAGGCCAAAAAGAGACTTCGACCGGTCGGTCACCGTTCGGTCGAAGTGGGGTTTGGCCTTTGTTTTCAACAAAAGTGACATGGGGGGTGGGCGGGCCAAAGGCCGCCTATCGCCGCAATCGCGCGTCATCGCCGTGTCGGAAAAGCGATCAGGTTGACGTTATTTTGGGCTGTCTTGACGTGGTTTGGGACTAATTCAGGGCCAAAAGTCGACAAAAAGCAGGAATGAAACGAGGAGACATTTCATGAAAGGCAATCCAGTAATAAACGGAGTAAGGGACGATTTTGGGTACCGACATGGGGAAGACTGCCGGGGATTCACGCGGGAAGAATGCAAGTTATGGGACAAAGCGGAGTCAGACGAGGAGCGTGAAGCGCTGAAAGACCGGCGGGACGAGCGCCGGCTGCGGGAGCACAAGGAGCGGGAGCGGCGGGATTGGGGAAGGACCCAGGCGGGGCAGTTGCTGAAGCAGTTGGGAGAGACATTTGAGGCGTACCGGCAGTGCGTGATGGAAGATCCGCAGTTGCAGGAAAAGGCGCTGGAGTTTGACCAGGTGAACCAGAAGATATTCAACAAAATGAAGAGCACGATTGACCGGGCGAACAGCGCGCCGCGATGCCAGTATCCGAAGGGGAACGGGGAGACGTGCCGGGCACCACGCATCCGGGGAAAGAAGTATTGCCACATGCACCTGATGATGGAGGAGGCGAGGCCGGTGAAACTGAGGCTGCCGAATCTGGCGGACGCAGCGGGAATCCACGGCGCGATTGCAACGGGCGCACAGGCGGTAGTGGACGGGAAGCTGGATTACAAACAGGCGTCAATATTGGGGTATTACCTGCAATTGGCCTTGAGCAACGTGGGGAATGTAGATTACGAGGAAGAGGAGGAAGTTCTTACCACTGATTGACACTGATAACCGTGATCAGAGAAAGAGCCGCCCTGGCGGCAGATTGAAAGAAGTTCTTTGACAATTTTGGTGGTGGTGAGATGGTCTTGGCAGTTTCATTCTTACCATTGTTCAAGCGAACGGCGAAATCTGTTCAAGCGAACGGCGAAATCGGCAATGGGTTAGAAAAAGGTTATCTTCCGCCAGCCATGTCACAACTGACCTGTGACTATGGCATGATAGATAGCATCTATTGTTCTAAGACCAGCCGCCTATGCCTGTCGTTCTCAAGATCGATCCGCACCGGAGAGTGGTACACTCCGCTTTTTACGGCAGAATCACTGACACGGAACTGCTTGGCCATCACAAAAGCATTGCCTCTGATCCCGATTTCAATCCGCAGTTCGCCGATATAGTGGACTTCAGTGACGTGACCGATCCGGCCATTACAGAAAGCGCCATTACCGCGATGGCGGCCAATCCCAGCCTGTTCAGCAACTCGGCAGTTCATATTGTGATTGCGCCCGCGGCCGTGGTGTTTCGGTTGGGGGCGAGGTTCAAGGAACTTGCCCGATCGTCACGACCGAATTTTCATGTCGTGAAGACGAGAGCAGAAGCCTACAAACTGCTGCCGGGCGGGAATAAACCAAAATCCGGCCAGCACTAGAATTCCCCGCCAGATCATGGCGAAAGGCCGCGAATTCAGCGCGTGAATCCCGCAGCTCTCGAATTCGTAAGCTGCTCCTTATTTCCAGACATAACGCGGACAAGTTCTTCCATCCAATTTGTTAAGCACCACTTACGTCCAATCTAAGGAGCAAGTATGGAAGATAAAAACAAGATGGATCAGCAATCTGGCCGCCCGAATCGTGATCAGGAGACGGAAAAGAAACCGTCACAGGGTTCACAGGATATTAATCGGCCAGGCCAGGGCAACGTTCAGCAAGGTCAACAGGGCCAGCAAGGCCAACGCGACCAACAGGAGCGCGAAAAGAAACCTGCCTAAGCAGGTACGCTATCTGGCGCGATGAGCGATGCCAGGGTCTGGGGAATCACCATCCCCCGGGGAACGGGGATGGTGATATCGGGCCGTTACCGCGCGTCGTTCGCTGGATAATTTGGTCGTAAAAATATTGCGCCGGAACATTTGCGGTGCCAGCACGATAACTTCATAACCAACTTCACGTCGCATATCGAAACCTAAAGGGGAGAAACGTAATGGAAATGGAATCATTGAGAGACCTGTTTATTGATGAGTTGAAAGATCTTTATTCCGCGGAAAATCAGATCCTGAAAGCCTTGCCAAAGATGATTAAAAAGGCGAGTTCCAAGGAACTGAAAAGTGGCTTTGAGCAGCATTTGAAAGAAACCCAGGGGCACGTGGAACGCCTGGAGAAGATTTTCAAAGAGTTGGATGAGAGTCCACGGGGAAAGAAGTGCAAGGGCATGGAAGGCGTGATTGCCGATGGCAAGGAATTGATGGAAGAGGACGCCGAGCCTGAAGTGATGGATGCCGGCCTTATCGGCGCGGCGCAGCATGTTGAGCATTATGAAATTGCCGGTTACGGATGCGTAAGGACGTATGCCGAACTGATGGGCGAATCCAACTTTGCCAGCCTGCTGCAGAAGACGCTGGATGAGGAAAAGGCAACCGACGAGAAACTGACCAAGCTCGCGCAAAACATCAACGTGGAAGCAGAAAAAGCAGCCTAAAGCTTGATGAGACGGAAAGGCCCCTGTGGTTCTGGAACCAGAGCGCAGGGCTTTTTCGCGTGCGCACTCCTAAGGTTCGCTAGCAGACACAAAATGAAATTCGTGCCGCTGCGTTGGCTCTGGTTCATAATGAGAGCATTATGACGGCTTCCAGCAGACAAATCAGCCCACAGCCGAGATCGCCCTTATCTGAACCGGCCAACGGCAATCAATTGGCGCCCAATCAAGTTCCGCCGCTTACCGGGTACAACCTCTTCCTGAGCGACCGTACACTCGCGCAGGCAGTGGAGCGTGAAGGCGCTGGTTGGGCGCGTGAGCAGATCACTGAGCTTGGACGGTTGCTCGGCACGGAAGAGGCGCAGCGTTGGGGCTTTGAGGCCAATGAGAACAAGCCGGTGCTGCACACGCATGACCGCTTTGGCAATCGCCGCGACGAAGTGGTCTTTCATCCCTCATGGCACAACCTGATGCGGACTTCAGTGGCGAACCGGCTACACTGCCTGCCGTGGGAAGCCGCGCGGCCCGGCGCGCATGTGGCTCGTGCCGCGCTGATGATGCTGACGGCGCAAAATGAAGCTGGGCACACCTGTCCGATATCGATGACATTTTCCGCCATGGCGTCTTTACGGGAGGAACCAGAGCTGGCTGCCGAATGGGAGCCCCGCATAATGTCGTCCACGTATGATCCGCGTTTTGTGCCGCCCAAGGAGAAGTCCGGAATGCTGCTGGGCATGGGCATGACGGAAAAGCAAGGTGGTTCCGACGTGAGGGCCAACACCACACGGGCTGAGCGGATTGGAAGCTCGCGGGAGTACCTGATTACCGGACACAAGTGGTTTGTTTCCGCGCCTATGTGCGATGCGTTTCTCATTCTGGCGCAGGCCCCGCAAGGTCTTAGCTGCTTTCTTCTTCCACGCTGGACTTCCGGCGGCAAACGCAATGCCTTCCATATCCAGCGGCTGAAAGACAAAATGGGCAACCGCGCGAATGCGTCCAGTGAAGTTGAGTTTGAGCAGGCGTGGGCCCATGTGGTGGGAGAGGAGGGAAGAGGCGTACAAACGATTATCGAGATGGTGAACCACACGCGCCTGGATTGCGCGATTGCCGGCGCGGGGTTGATGCGGCAGGCACTGGCGCAGGCGGTCCATCATGCGCGTCATCGCGAAGCGTTTGGGAAGTTGCTGATTGATCAGCCGCTGATGCGGAATGTGCTGGCCGATCTGGCGATTGAGTCCGAAGCCGCAACCTTGCTTATGGTGCGGCTGGCGCGCGCGTTCGACCACCGTGAATCGGACGAGCGTGAACGCGCCTTCTGCCGCGTTGCCACAGCCATTGCCAAGTACTGGCTATGCAAGCGCACGCCCGTACACGTGGGTGAAGCGCTGGAGTGCCTGGGCGGCAACGGTTATGTGGAAGAGTCAATCATGCCGCGGCTTTATCGTGAAGCGCCGCTTTATTCCATCTGGGAAGGGTCCGGCAACGTAATGTGCCTGGACGTGCTGCGCGCGCTGACCAAGGACCCTGCCACGGTGGAAGCTCTGCTTGCCGAGTTCCAAACCGCCGCCGGGGCGGACCAGCGCCTGGATGCCTATGCTAAAAACATTGGCGGTCGATTGGCCACGGCTGCCGGCGACAAATACGCGGCCAGAGACATGACGGAAAAGCTGGCGCTTGTGCTTCAGGCTTCTCTGATGGTGCGTTACAGCTCTCCGGCGATGGCAGAAGCGTTCATCACTTCACGGCTGGCAGGGCAACATGGACATGCGTTTGGGACGTTGCCGGAAGCGGCGGACGTGAAAGGAATTCTCGATACCATGGTTGAGTCGCTGACGATGCCGACATAAAAAAGTCTTCGCGACCAGCGTTCAGCCGCGAAGACTCCACCAAGGAAAGAAAACAGAAGATCACAGAGGCTAGCGATAGGCTCGGCAGGAGACTCTGTGCCCTTCTTTGGTTCCCTATCCTAGTAGTGCAATAAGCCACTGATTCGTTTCACGGATTTTCGATTTAGTTTAGATTCTTTTGCATGGCTTCGTCTCAATGGCATTTAGGGCCGAAAATGGGAGGGAGTCGCGGCAAGTGGGCATAAGTGCGAGCCGTGAATCGGGGCCATCCGCGGCTGGGAATGGGATTCCCTTACTCCAGCGATCCTGCCTCTATCGTCACGTTCTCGCGCACGATGAGCCGCTGGCCGGTCATCTCTTTTATGGTGGGTAGCACGCGGTCAATGTGTTCCGCTGTATCGACGAAGGTAAGCACCAGAGGAAGTTTGCCACCGGCATCCACCAATGTGGACGTCTTTACCCGGCCACGCCCGGTAAAGCCCGCCACGGCGTGCAGCACCGTTGCGCCTGCAATCTGCTGTTCACGAAGATACTTCAGGAGTTCCAGATGAAGCGGCCTGCGACGCCACTCATCGGCTTCACTGAGATAAATCGAAATCTGGATGGCAATGCGGGGTTCAGTCATCAGGCAAAGCGCTGCCCTTCCTTCTTCAAAAATTCTACACGCACCTGGGTTAGATCGCCCGCGCGATCATTGCCCCTACCAGAACTGCCGCCAGGCACAAGATGTTGTTGGCCAGGATGTTGGATGCAAACAGCGCCCAGTGTCCCTGCTCAAAATAAGACATCGTTTCAAAAGCATAGCTGGAGAACGTCGTGTATGATCCGCAGAACCCAATGGCAACCAGGAGCTTCCACTTCTGATCTGCGAAGACTCGTTCCGTAGTCCAGATCAGGAAAAAACCCAGCACCAGGCTTCCGGTAACGTTAATGGCAAGCGTGCCGAGGGGAAAGGCAGCGTCAGTAAAGCGGGTAATGATCCGGCTGAGAAAGTAGCGCGAACTGGCGCCGAAAATACCGCCTAGTGACACCCAGAGATAGGGTTTCCAATCGATTAGACATTGCATGCTGATGGCTCCAAAGCTTGCAAAATTTTGGTAGGAGTCATCAGCCGTCAGCGGGCGGTTAAAGGCGAACTCCATCGCCGTGTCTATTAGATCATGGAATTGCGTAACCCGAGCAGGCAAGACCGTGATCAGCTGAAGGTAAATGGGAAAGAAAATCTTTTAAACATGCACATTAAACGAGGCATTTTACCCAAACCGGGTCATCTAATATAGTGGTTGGCGGTTTTTATCGACCCTCCCCCATGACTTTGTTGGAAAAACGTATGCGAGGTCTCAACAGAGACCTTTTGACTGCCGTCGCAAAAGTGCTTGGCGATGCCAAGCCCAAGGGCGTCCATCGCCTACGCACCACTGTTCGTCGGATTGAAAGTCTTGTTAGGTACGCTGCCCCAGACCTGGGGAAAAAAGAGGGACGTGCTCTGGAAACGATGGCGGAGTTGCGCAAGCGGGCTGGGAAGGTCCGTGACCTCGATGTCCAAACAGATATTCTAGGGACATTGGGCAATGGATCAGCCACAAAAGAGCGCGAGGTTCTGGTAGAGATTCTGCAGAAGAAGCGGCAGCGGCAAGCCAGGCGGCTGGAATCAACCCTGAAAAAGCTCCACGGAGCCAAGTTTTTGAGCCGTCTGGACCAGATCGCGGAACTGGCCGGAGTTCTGCAAGACGGCAAAAATAGTGCGCTGGCTCCTTTGAAACAGGCCAAAGCCCAGCTTGTGGAGATGGCTGACGATTTTGGATCCAGCGAAACAATCAAGCCGAGCCGTCTACATGAAGCGCGGGTCGCCCTGAAGCGGATCCGTTACACGGCGGAACTGGCGGAAGATTCAGCCGAGCAAAAAGAGTTCATGCGCGAACTTAAGTCCGTCCAGGATGCGATTGGCGATTGGCACGATTGGCTGGAACTCACCGAAAGGGCGGAAAAGCGATTTTCAGATCGCGCAAACTCGCCTCTTTTGCGCGAGGCGCGTACTGTGGTTAGCGTCCGGCATTCGGACGCAATGTCATCTGTGAAGAAATTGTTTTCCATGGCGCAGCCGCCCGCGAAAAAGCCTGTGCGTTCCGACCGATCTTTGCGGACCGGCGCCCGTTCCGCCTGATAAAACATGCCCGTCTTTGCCGCGGTTGATATCGGTTCCAACTCAGTGCGGCTCAGCATTGCCGAACTCCGGCGTGGACGCCTGGTGGCTCTGCATCAGGACCGCGAGGTGACCCGCCTGGGTGAAGGTGTATTTCGCGACGGCAATCTCGACCCGCAAGCGATGGCCCAGACGCTGAAGGTCCTGCGCCGCTTTCATCGTGCGGTGCAAAGCCACGCGGTAGACCGCACGCGTGTTATCGGGACCAGCGCATTGCGCGACAGCAACAGCCGCCGCCTTTTTGAAGAATGGGTGAAGACGGTTACAGGCTGGAACCTTGAAGTGGTCAGCGGCCTTGAAGAAGGCCGTCTCATTCATTTGGGCGTGGTGTCAAACATGCGCACGCCGCCACCCAAAATGTTGCTGATTGATCTGGGTGGAGGCAGCTGCGAACTCACCCTCTCTGAAAAAGGGCATATCAAAGAAATTGTCACGCTGCCTCTTGGCGCGGTCCGGCTGACGCAGGAGTTTATCCATCATGATCCGCCTACAAAGCCGGAGCTGAAACGGCTGCATGACTTTATTGTGCAGGAAGCCGCTAACGTATCGCGCAAAATAACGCGTGCCGCGGTGCGCGCGGTGATTGCCACCTCCGGGACAGCGGCGGCACTTGCGGAAGCGGCGCAGTCCCTGCATTTTAGCCGGGGCGGCGGCGTTTCTCTGGCCGTCGCGGAGAAACTTTCCCGCAGGCTGGCGAAAATGACCGACCGGCAGCGCGCGGCAATCGAGGGCATCAATTCCAAACGAGCGCAAATCATTGTGGCTGGCGCAGCGGTGTACGCGCATGTGCTTGACGCTTGCGGATTGAAGGGCTTTCGATATTCTCCACTCGGATTGCGCGATGGAATTCTCGCCCAAATGGCCGCTGAATATGACCAGCACACGCGCTCGCACCGCCAATTGGAAGCGGACCGACAGGACGTGCTGATGAACACCGCCCGGCGATACGGCGTTGATCTGGAAAATGCCGAGCAGGTGCGCAAGCTGGCCCTTACTCTTTTTGACCAGACCCGGCGCATCCACGGCCTGAGCAAGGATTGTCGCGAATGGATTGCCGCCGCAGCGATTTTGTATGAAGTTGGAACGTACATCAATCCCGTTGGCCTGCACCGCCACGCTTACTACGTGATCTCGCGGTCAGAATTGTTTGGCTTCACTCCGTTGCAGCGAAAAATTATTGCGACAATCGCACGCTTCCAGGGGAACTCCAAGCCGCAATTTCGCGACCGCCTCATCAAGATGCTGCCGGCCCAGATCAGGTCAGACGTGATCAAGAGCACAGCCCTTCTGCGGGTGGCGCGGGCGCTCAATCAGGGTAGGCTCTCTGCGGTGGAATCCATTCGCGTGGTAGCGCGGGGCGGGGAAGTGACGCTCAACGTAAAGGCGGGCCGCAACGGCGCAGACCTGGAATTGTGGGCTGGAGAAAAAGAGCGAGCTTATTTCCGCGAAGTCTTTGGCCGTGAACTTGACTTCAAGCTGGTTTGAAGAGTTCGCGCGATTTTAGGTGTCACCAGCCAGTCCAGCGTGCCGGTCCGTCCATTCATCTCCACGCGGGCCACAGCGCCTTTTTTGAAGTCAACGTGTGCGGCGCCGTCGGGGCCGGAAATCGATTTGCTCAGGAATTCGGTAAAGCTGGGATTGTGGCCCACCACCATAACGGCGTCATACTTTTTATAGCGTGACAGCATGGATTGAAACTGCTCAAACCCGGCTTCCGGCCGCAAGGCATCGTCGATTTGCACGGCTCCCTCAAAAGCTAATTCATTGGCCACAAGGGACGCTGTCTGGCGCGCTCGTTTGAGTGAGCTGCTGATGATCTGATCAACCTGGACATCCAGATTCGCCAGCAGACGGCCAACATAACGAACTTGCAGAATGCCTTCTTCGTCCAAAGGGCGGCGCTCGTCCTTCTTGGGGTTCAGCATGGTTTTACCGGCGGAAGCATGGCGAAAGAAATATATGAGCATAGGCTATCGGGCAAGCACCTGTCTTTTGCGCCGGCCAATGGATCTCCTGGGCCGGGGTGTGGCTGGTTCAGGAATATCGGCTGCCGTGGCTGTGCCTTCCGCAACGGCAATTAGAAATTCCTGGGCTGAAAAAGCTGGTTCACCACTTTTACGTGACGGTCGCGTGTAGTGTCCGTTACGGTCCAGAAAGCGCGCCTTCACATTGTCTGCAAGATAAGCAGCCAGTATCTCGCTTTTTACGCGTTGCTTCAAATGCGGGTCCAGCACCGGACATAGAACTTCAACGCGTTCATAAAGGTTGCGTGGCATCCAGTCGGCGCTGGAGATATAGACTTCATCTTCACCGCCATTTTCAAAATAAAAAATACGCGTATGTTCCAGCAACCTGCCCACAACGCTGCGGACCACAATGTTGTCACTAATGCCCGGCACTCCCGGCCGTAACGAGCACATGCCGCGGACCGTGAGATCAATGGGAACGCCTGCCTGCGAGGCCATGTATAAGGCCTCAATCACGTTTTTATCGAGCAGGGAATTCATTTTGGCGATGATCCGCGCGGGCCGTCCATTGGCCGCGTGCTCGGCTTCGCGATGAATCTGCTCCAGCGTAGTTGCGGCAAGATCGATGGGTGAAATGGCCAGTGGAGTGTAACTCGGCGCCTCAGAATAGGCGGTGAGATAGTTGAATACCGAGTGAACAGCCGAGGTGATATTCGGCGCGGTCGTGAGCAGGCTCAGGTCCGTATAGAAGCGCGCTGTTGTCGGATTGTAATTGCCCGTTCCGATGTGAACGTAGCGCCGCGTCTTGCCGTCAGGATCGTGGCGTACCAGGAGACAAAGCTTGCAGTGGGTCTTGAGACCCACCAGCCCGTGATAAACCTGAACACCCTCGTCTTCGAGCGTACGGGCCCATTGGATATTTGAAGCCTCGTCAAAGCGCGCCGTCAATTCCAATACGGCAGTCACTTCTTTCTCAGCCGCCGCGGCAGCGATCAACGCTCCCACAATAGGAGAGTCGCGGTTGGTGCGATAGATTGTCTGCTTCAGGGAGATAACGGCGGGATCAGTTGCCGCGCTCTCAACGAAATCCACCACAGCGTCAAAAGAATCATAAGGATGGTGGAGCAGGATGTCGCGCTTGCGCAGTTCCGCGAAGATGTTGGGACTATTGGGCGGAAGCCGCAATTCACGCGGCACGAATCGCTTGAACTTCAGCTCAGGCCGCTCGATCTCATAAAAATTAAAAAGCCGGGAAAGGTTTACCGGGCCCTGCGTGTAAAAGATTTGCCAGTCATCAAGTTCAAAGGTCTGCTGGAGCCGCCGTGCAATTTCCCCACTGGCATTGGCGTCAATCTCCAGCCGAACAGCATCACCTTTGCGACGACGGTGCAGCTCTGTCCTGACGGACTCAAGCAGGTTGCGCGATTCTTCCTCTTCGACATAGAGATTGCTGTTTCGGGTGACACGGAAGGACGCAGCCGAGACAATTTCATATCCGCGATACATGGTGGCCGCGTGATACGTGAGAAGATCGGCGAGAAAAACGTAATCGATGCCAGTTTGCGATGGCAGCCGCACCAGGCGAGGAAGTACGCGCGGGACGGTAATCACACCCATGTAAGTACCGCTGGCCCGCCGCTTGCGCTTAAGCAACAATGCAATGCAGAGCGCCTTGTTCAGCACGCGCGGGAAGGGATGCGCCGGATCCACCGTTACGGGCGTGAGCAGCGGGTCAACTTCTTTTTCACAATAGGCGTCTATAAAGGCTTCCTGCTCCGGAGCAAGATCCTTCAAGTCCAGAACGCGTATGTTTTCCTTTGCCAGCGCGGGCATTAACCTGTTGTTCCAGCTATCGTACTGTTCCTGGACGAATTCGTGCGTTTCCCTGGCAATCAGTTCGCGCTCCTGCTGGGCGGAAAGCGCATCGGGACCGGCATCAATGTAACCTTCTTCAATGCGCTGCAGAAGACCGGCGACACGGACTTCAAAAAACTCGTCCAGATTGCTTGCCGTGATCGCCAGAAACTTCACGCGTTCCAACAGGGGATTGCGGTAATCGTTCGCTTCTTCAAGCACACGACGATTAAATGCAAGCCATGAAGTCTCACGATTGATGTAAAGGGACGGATCTGATACTGGCCGGTTCATTTGCTGGACGGAAGCAGGGCTGGAGCCGTTGGTTGTTGTTTGACGCCTCCCGATCATTGTACTTTGTTTCCGGCCAAGATAGCGGGCTTGCTCCAATCACGGCAATGTTAATGTATTCCTCTAACAACTGGATACAAGTAGATGATTCATCACGCTTGTGAGTGATGTCGTACGTCTGCACCCCGGACCCAGAAGATAACGTCTTCAGCAATGTTTGTAGCATGGTCTGCCACACGCTCAAGATTTCTTGCCACGATAAGCGTGTCCAGCAGGTTGCGGTGCATGCCGGCAGACTTGGCCATTGCGGCATCAACGGCCTCGAATATCTCCCGGTTCATGTTGTCGACCATGTCATCGCGTTCCAGCACTGCCTGGGCCGTATCAACGTCGGCAGTAAGAAAAGCATTCAAGGCATCACGAACCATGCTGATGCTGAGCTGCGCCATACGGGGAATATCGACGTTCAAAGCCGGGTCAGGCCGGGTCAAGAGGTCCATCACGCGCTCTGCGATGTTGACCGCCTGATCGCCGACCCGTTCAAGGTCGGCATTGATTTTGATGCAGGCCACAATAAAACGCAGGTCAATGGCCATGGGTTGCTGCATGGCAAGTAAATCAATGGACATTTCATCCACATCGCGCTCTGCGGCGTTGATTTTAGATTCATCGCGCAGGACCAATTCACAAAGGGAGAGGTCGCGGGTCTGATAGGCCCGCACTGCGCGTTCCACGGCCTGCTCCGCCATGCCGCCCATGGCCAGCAGTTTCTGTTTTAAATCGTCAAGTCCCTGGTGGAAACGCGTGCGCGTCATCCGAACCTCCCGGTAATGTAATCTTCCGTGCGTTTGTCGGAAGGCTTGGTAAACATGGTTTCCGTCTTATCCAATTCCACCATGTTCCCCATCAAGAAGAAAGCAGTGAAATCGGCTACTCGCGCTGCCTGCTGCATATTATGGGTGACAATCACGACGGTATATTCTCTTTTCAATTCGAAAATCAAGTCTTCAATCTTGGCGGTGGAGATGGGATCAAGCGCGGAAGCGGGTTCGTCCATCAGCAGTACTTCCGGTTCTACGGCCAACGCTCGTGCGATGCAGAGCCGCTGCTGCTGCCCTCCGGAAAGGCTGGCGCCAGATTTCTTTTTCAAATCGTCTTTGACTTCGTCCCACAAGGCGGCCTGCTTGAGCGACCGCTCCACCGCCTGATCAAGTTCACGCCGATTGCGGAAACCATTGAGCTTAAGCCCTGCGGCCACGTTGTCATAAATCGACATGGTGGGAAACGGATTGGCTTTTTGAAATACCATGCCGACGCGACGGCGTATCCAGACCGGCGAAACGCCTTTTCCGTAAACGTCCAGGTCGCCGATGCAGACCGTGCCTTCCACGCGCGTATCTGGCAGCGTTTCATGCATGCGGTTAAGACAGCGCACGAAGGTCGATTTGCCACAACCGGAAGGGCCGATGATGGCGGTTGCCTTCTTGGCGGGAATTTCCATGCCGATATCGAACAGCGCCTGCTTGGCGCCAAACCAGGCGTTCAAATGGGCCACGTGAATGCCAGTGTCCATCACCTGGCTCCTTTTATGACGCCTCGGCCCACAATGAACCGGACAAAAACGACAGTAAGCACAATCATAGAGATGAGAACCAAGGCGGCGGTCCACGCCTGAGCATGCGCCTGCTCATAAGGCTGGATGGCATATTTGTATATCTGCAAGGGAAGAGCTGCCACCGGCTGGTTGGGGCTTGAACTCCAGAACTCATTGCCGAACGCGGTAAACATGAGGGGGGCACTCTCACCGGCGATGCGCGCGAAAGCCAGCATTACGCTGGTGACAATTCCGGCGCTGGCCGAACGAAGCACAACAGAAAGGATGGTGCGCCATTTGGGAATACCAAGACCCAGAGCGGCTTCGCGGATGGACTGCGGCACCAGCAGAAGGACTTCTTCAGTGGTGCGGGAGATCACTGGGATCATCATAATGCCGAGCGCCACACTGCCAGAAATGAGGGAGAAATGTCCTTGTGGAACCACAACTAAAGCCCACGTTGTCATGCCAATTACGACAGAAGGTACTCCGTTCAGCACGTCGGCGGTAAAGCGGACGATGTTGCCAAATCTGTTGCGGCCGTATTCCGCCAAAAAGATTCCCGCGCCAATTCCCAACGGTACGCCGATCAGGCTGGCGAAGCCTAGCAGCAAGACAGATCCGAGGATCGCATTACCCATGCCGCCACCCTCTTCACCAATGGGTTTGGGAATCTGGGTGAGGAAAGCCCAATTGAAAGTACCCAAGCCTCGGACCACGACCGTTCCCAGAATCAGGAACAGAGGCACGGTCACTATCAACGCAGCCAGGGTGATGAAGCCAAGAGCGGTCCAGTTGGATAACCTGCGGCGGAGAGATGTCTTAGGAAGGTTCTTAAGCAAGGGCCCTCGACGGCTTTCCCCGGGCTATGGACCATACCAGCAACCCGGCCAGAGCGTTCACAATGAGGGTTATCACAAATAAAATCAGCGCCATTTCCATCAGAGCACTTAGATACAAATTGCCAACGGCCTCAGTGAATTCATTGGCAACCGCGCTGGCAAGCGTGTATCCGGGAGCGAAGAGGGAACGCGCGATTTCCGGACGGTTGCCGATGACCATGGTTACGGCCATGGTTTCACCCAGGGCGCGGCCAAGCCCCAGAATCACCGCGCCGAAGATACCGGGCCGAGCGTTGCGCAGGACGGCGATGCGGAGCATTTCCCACTTTGTAGCTCCCAACGCCAAAGCGGCTTCGCGCTGCACGCGCGGAACGGCGGTGATGACCTCACGGGTGATGGAGGCAATGATGGGCAGAATCATAATGGCAATGATCATCCCGGCCGCAAGCATTCCCCAGCCGTACTTTGGGCCTTCAAACAAACCTGTCCAGCCGAAATACCTGGCCAGAAATGGCTCCACGTGCACGCGGACAAACGGCGCCAGAACAAAGATGCCCCAGAGGCCGTAGATTACGCTGGGAATCGCCGCAAGCAGTTCCACCAATAAAGAGAGGACCGCACGAATGCGCAGCGGGCAGATCTCGGTGAGAAAAAGTGCCGTTCCTACAGAGAGAGGAACCGCGATCACGAGACTGACCAACGAGGAAACCACTGTGCCGTAAATGAAAGGCAATGCGCCAAAATCTTCCGCGACGGGGTCCCAGATTTGCTTGACCAGGAACTTGAACCCAAATTTAGAGATGGAAAGGCGCGACTGGCTGACCAGTTCAAAAAAGATAAGACCAACCATGGCCAGCACAGCCAGCGCGCAGAGAAGGATCACGCCACGAAATACCCGGTCGGCAATCACATTTTCCCGGAAAACCAGGCGGCTTTTGGGCACAATCCGCAAAGTTTCCGAGCTGCCCAAAACAGGGGCCGCCATATCTGTTCTGGCAGGCACTTCCGGGCCCCGGGGATGCCCGTGCTCTGGCATGGTTCGCATGTCTCAGAAGCTAGCAGACGATTGTTAATAGACTGTTAAAAAACAAGCGCCGGCAGGTTAAACCGGCGCTCCAGGGAGTTGAAGGAATTGTTGCCTATTTTTTTGCAGACTGATTCGCGTTTACCTTGATCTCTTTGATCCGTGCTTTCACTTTTGCCGCTACATTCTTTGGCAACGGAGCGTACTGCAGCGCGGAAGTCATGGTCTGTCCTTTGTCGACCATCCAGTTGAGGAAATCGACGAATGCCTTTTCCTTGGTGGCATCCTTCCATTCCGCGGGAACCAGAAGCCAGGTAAAGCTACTGATGGGGTAGGCAGTTTTGCCGGGCGCGTTGGTGATGGAGACCCTGAAGTCGTCCGGCATGTCTTTGACGGAAGCGGCTGCCGCCGTTACTGAGTCAAGGCTTGCCTTGACGAACGATCCAGCAGCATTTTGAACGCTGCCGTAAGGCATTTTGTTGGAGACGGCGTAAATAAGTTCAACATAACCGAGACTTCCTTCGGTTTGTTTTACGGTGCCGGCCACTCCTTCATTGCCCTTGCCGCCCAGACCGACAGGCCAGTTTACCGATGTGCCTTTGCCGACTTTATCCTTCCACTCAGAGCTGACCTTGGACAAATAATCGGTCCAGATGTAAGTAGTCCCGCTACCATCCGAGCGATGGACGATGACGATATCTTCATCGGGAAACTTGACGCCAGGATTGGCTTTGGCCAAGCGAGGGTCGTTCCATTTCTTGATTTTTCCCAGGAACAGATCAGCCAGCACGTCCGGGGTGAACTTGAGTTCACCGGTAACGCCCGAAACGTTGTACATAGGCACGTCAGCTCCAAGGACGGTTGGGATGTGAAAAACCTTGGCCGGAGTTTGCGCAATCTGTTCATCGGTCATGGGGCCATCACTGGCGCCGAAATCAACGGTCCCGGACTGAATCTGCTTGATGCCGCCGCCGCTGCCAATGGATTGATAGTTGATTTTGATGTCGGTATGTTGATTGTGGTATTCATCAAACCACTTGGAATACATGGGATACGGGAATGTCGCGCCCGCACCGGTCAAATCCGTTTCCGCGCTCGCCACGCCGAGCATTGCGGCCACTACTGCCAGGGCCATCGCAAATCTCAATTTCATTGTCGCTCCTCAGTGTTGATCTCCGTGTGCACGAGATGAAGCTAACAGGAGAGTGTTAAATGAGTGTTAAAACTTTCTTGAGGAGACGGACAGAAAGAGCCTTGAAAAGGACCAGAGCCGGAGGCGCGTTGCGAAGTTAGCCCAGCGCGCAAGCGCTGGGTAGAGTGCGTTAAAATGTCGAGCCCTGGAGGGGCGACACCTTGTCACACACCTATTTTCAGAACGTAATGCATATCGTTTTCAGCACA
>DAHUXR010000108.1 GCA_027307045.1 Acidobacteriaceae bacterium | reverse complement strand
GTAAACACGCTTTCCAAGCGTGCGCCTTCAGCCACTCGGCCATCTCTCCGGCGCAGGTTGGGACTGGAGTCATTATACAGGCTGAGAGATAAAGACGGACGGAGCATAGTTGGGGTTCGCCGAACCGCACCGTGCAACCAGTAGCCACGAATTGCGCGAATGGCACGAAATTTAATTAAAAAATAATTTCCGAATTTCGTGTCCATCGCGGCCCAAGCTCATAAAAAAACGGCCATCCCGGTCGTCTGTATTCCAAAAACAAATTTAAGTTCGCTTCACGCGCAAGCTTACTCCGTCTCTCGCAAGGCCAATGTCTGGCAACAGCCTTTAGCAGCTTGTGGCCATGCTGCCGCAGAGAATGCGCTCAAAGCAATATTCGTCAATTACTGCAGCCACAGCATTCTTGCCTTTTTCATCCAGTGATCGCACCACGCGCCCGGTGCAATTTACCTGGACATCAGTATCGGTCCCCAGGACGGAAGCGGGCAGCACAATGCGGAAGCGAATCACCGTGCCCACGCCAAGCAGGCTTTTGGTGTGGAATAGCACGCCGCCAGCTGAGATGTCGGCGGTTTCCGCGAAGTATTCATGGGCGTCCGCAGTTCGTACCGTGATGGGAAGTCTCAGCGGAAAACGTACTGAGCTTCTTGTATCTGCCGGGCCTAAACCAGCAACGGGACCTTTGGATTCGTTCACCCTTGCACCTCTGAACGGAGGTTATACCGGTACTGCGGCCATCCCAAGATTACTTTGGTATTCAGTGCACACCAAAGGACATACGCCAGAAGAGATGGCCAAAAAACCGCTCAGAATTTAGTCACTTCAGTAAAGTTGAAGCCGCGAATTTTCATCGCCGGCACCACCATGTCAAAGGCTTCCTCGCCACTGGCGCGCACGGCTTTGCCAATGGATTCAACGCTGTTCAGCATCTCAATCAGGCTCTGGTTAAAACGGAAATTCAGCAACCCATGTTTCACTTTTCCGCCTTCCACCAGGAAGGTACCATCACGCGTCATGCCCGTCAGGATCTTTTCATAAGGATCAACTTCGCGGATGTACCACAGCCGGGTGATCAAAATGCCGCGCTCCGTCCCGGCGATCATCTGCTCAACAGTCTGCTCCTTGCCGGGTGTAACAAACACGATGTTGGTCGGAGCTTCTCCCATCTCATTGGGCAGGGGAAAGCCGTGGCCCGTAACCCTGATCTCGCCGACTTTGTCTTTATATTCAGACTTGCGCATTTTCGCCGCCGTGCTGCGGGCATAAACAATGTTGCGAATCACGCCTTTTTCCACCAGGCTCACTCGCTGGCGATGCACGCCTTCGCCATCGAATGGCGCATTGGACTGGAACGGATGAGCAACGTCATCGACGATGGTAATGTTTTCGCCGAATAGCTTCGTCCCGATCCGATTATTCAGAAACGACCGCTGGTCCAGAATCGCCAGTCCTCCGAAGTCCCAGAACATGAAACCAACCAGATCAAGTACCGCCGCCGGCTCAAGGATTACCGTGTATTTCCCCGGAGGTAGTTCCTGCGGGCTGCGCGAATCTCGCGCTTTCTGCGCCGCGATTTCCGCCAGTCGCACAGGATCAACATTTCTCACGTCGGGCGAGTTCGCCTTCTGCCATCCTGAAGAGCTGTCTGCCAGCATGGTGATGGAAACTTCCGCCGATGTCTGACGGTGGTACACGCTCAGGCCGTTGGAATTGATAACGGCTTCCGCGGTTTGCGCACTGGAGTAAATGCCGGCAGTCACCAGCTTGTTCTTTTTTGCGATGGCCACAATTTTTCCCACACCATCAGCCCGCTCACCCGGCGTGATCGCCGCTGTCTGGTCCGACGATCGCGATGGACCTGCCGTGCCTTTGCCTCCGCTGGCTTCGGCCATCGGCAGAAAATCCGGATCAGGCTCCTGAACTTTAGCGATGCTCTCCGCCGATTGTACTGCCCGCTTCAGCCCTTCGTCGTCAAAGCGGTTCGTGGTGGCACGGGCAGTTTTGCCATCGAACGCCACACGGATTGACGCCGCTTCATTCACCTCCGCCACGTTCTGGTGGATGGTGTTGTTGGCAAAGCGCGTAAGCGAGAAGTCCGTCGAGGAGAAGATCACCTCGATCTCGTCGACCGTTGAGAATTTCTTGATCTTCTTGAAGATTTGTTCGGCGTGGGATTGGGTTAGCATTCGGTCTCCAGCACTCAGCATTCAGCACTCAGCATTCAGCACTCAGCATTCAGCCCTTGAGCTTATTTCTCTCTTCGTCAACCTTTCGAATCAGGGAAGAAAGCATACGTTTCACTTCTTCCACGCGACTATTTAGTGAGGCATGCAGTTCCGTATCGAGAAATTTGAGATCACGTGAAAGAAGAAGATGGTATTCGATCTCGCTTTCTGAACCCATCGCAATTTGCAGAAAGCGATGGAACTCGCCATTGCCGCGCCTACCGCAGCCTTCAGCAATGTTGGCCGGTATAGATGAGGCACACCGTCGAATCTGCGAAACTAATCCGAACATCTCCTGTTTGGGAAAGTTACTCGGGGCATCATAAGCAGCAAGAGTCAATTCATGAGACTTTTCCCAAACCTTTAAATCACGAAAGCTTTTCATTCTTCCATTCCATTTCCTGGCTGAATGCTGAGTGCTGACTGCTGATTGCTATTTGCTTGCTCGCTAATTCCCCTTATACGCCGTCCCAATCTTCACATTCCTGAACCGCGCGGGTGAAGCTCCATGTCCCGTACCCATGGTCTGCATGGGCTGGCCCTTGCCACAGTTCGGAGTGCCCCACAAAGTCCATTGGTCGCGCGAGCAGATGGCGTCCATGGAATTCCAGAATTCCGTGGTGATCCCCGAATACGATGGATTCTTGAACATGCGCCCCAGCTTGCCGCCTTTGATCTCCCAGCCTATCTCGCAGCCAAACTGGAAGTTATAGCGCTTGTCATCAATTGACCAGGACCGGTTGGTCTGCATAAAGATGCCGTCATCCGTGCCGGCGATGAGTTGATCAAACGTCAGCGGTTTGTCTCCGGGAAGAATGCTTATGTTGGTCATGCGGACAAGCGGAATCCGGTTCCAACCTTCGGCGCGCATGGTGCCGTTGGACCGGGTCTCGCCGATGGTGTGCGCTGTCTCGCGCGAGGAAATATATCCTGTGAAGAGTCCCTTGGTGATAATCGGAGTGCACTGCGCCTGAACGCCTTCATCGTCATAGGCGAACGTACCAAGGCCGGGACCGTGTTGCTCTGTCGCATCTGCGACGACGTTCACCAGATCGCTGCCATAGCGCAGTGTGCGTAGTTTTTCCAGCGTAAGAAATGACGTTCCGGCAAAGTTGGCTTCATAACCCAGCACGCGATCCAGTTCAATCGGGTGCCCTATGGACTCATGAATCTGTAAGCCTAGCTGCGAGGAATCAAGCACCAGATTCATACGTCCTTCCGGACAGCGCTCCGCCTTGTGCAGCGCCACGGCTTCTTCACCGATGCGGCGCGCATTCTCCAGCAGCTTCAATTCGTCAATCAGCTCATATCCTCTGTTCTGGTGCTGCCCGCCAAAAGAATTTGGATACGACCGCTTCATGATCTCCGTGCCCTGGAACGCCAGCGCGCAGAAACCCGCGCCGGTGATCACGCGCGTTTGATGAATGTCTGAGCCGTCGGTGTTATAGAACCACTGCTCATAGCGGCCCAGTTGCATGCTGCTTTCAGCCAGCGTTACGCCTTTCACGGCGAGCAACTCCGCGTCAATGCGCGTGAGTAGATCAAGGTTCTGGTCGAGCGAGGTAGTGAAGGGATCGATCTTGTAAGGGCTCGACCATTCGATTTTTACCGCGGGCTCTGCCGCCAGACGCACCGGCTCCTCTTTTACTCGGCTGGATGCTTTGGCGATCTCGACTGCCTGGGCCGCGGCTTTATCCACGGCTTCCCGGCTGAGGTCGTCCGTGGAGGCAAACCCCCACGCATCATTCACCAGCACGCGAATGCCGATGCCCAGCGTCTCCGCGCTTCCGGCATGGCCGACCTTGCCGTTCTTGGTGGCCAGCGAGCGCTGGCGATGATCGACAATGCGAACGTCGGCGTAACTGGCGCCGCGCTGCGTAACCGTATTCAAGGCCCAATTGGCAATCTGTTTCATGCTCATAAATATTTCTCAAACAACCATAATAAGCGACCCGCCCCGGCTTGCACTCGACCTTGGCAGTTCTCCGTGGCTCGGCGCCTCCGTGGGGTAGGTTTGCCTTTCCCGATGACCGATCGCCCCGACCTCTCTTCCTCCGTTGCCTCTGTTCCTCCGTGTTTCAAAGGTTTTGGGTTCCCGATCACGGCGATGACGCGCGATGTCGGCGATCCCACCCCTCCCCCTATCGCTCAACTAGGATTCCAAACCACTTACTCCATGTCACCCCAGCCCATCCCAAATTGGCGTGGGGTTGACGATGCCCGTGTGGAACCGCCGCTCTCGGCGGTGCGGTTTGGATTTCCCGATGGCCCGGTGTCCTGATGACCCGAATCCCTCCCCCTCCCTATTCATTCCATGCCATCCCACCTGATCCCTGATTGGCGTAGACTTCCGAGTTTTTCCTTTGTGTTTCTTCGTGTCCTTTGTGGAGGGTTTGGTTTTTCCGATGACGAGCGATATCGGCGCCCCCGGCGATCCCCCCTCCCCCCATCCTTCAACTAGGATTCCAAACGGTTTATACGATCCCATCCCAAGGCTTCCCAGGTTGGCGTGGGTTTCAGTGGGTGACCCGGTTTTGCCAGCGGCTAGAAGCCAGAGCTGGAAGATGGAGCTTCAATCACTGCGCATCCCCTTGGAAGGGAAATGATCTAATTTACTATTTCTTCGCCCTAGAGTCAAGCACAAAATCGGGCAATGGTGCCGAAGAAGAAGGTCAACCTCAAATAAAAAAGTATCGCGCCGGAAGCCTAGTGCGCTTCCAATGCCAAGGGGTAGGGGCGTGGCGGAATTAGAGGCTAAAAACGCGCCCTGCGGCGGGTTCTAATTTCAGTCCGAAATTTTTTTCCATCGCTTTAGCGGTTTATAGTTCCCCGTTTTCCAGTCCGGCAAATCCGGCAGGATTGTTACCCCACCTGTCTCAAACTCAAAACAGAGATACGTGCGGTCATCGAACATGATGCCGATAGCGCATCCGTAGTCTGTGGTATGCGCTTCAACGCGGTCAATGATCTTGCCTTTGAATTGAGCGAACGTCGCCATTCTCGCCTCCCTCTTTTGCAGCCTTGTTGAGTGCGGAGATGATCTGCGCGAAGACGCGGTTGGTCCCGGCCCACGTCCCGTAAACTTCGGCTTTGGTTTCGTGCAGTTCCATGCCGTCTGGCGAGGCTTCCATATCTGCAAAATTCTTGATGTAGCGTAGACGCTACACGTAGCGTTAATAACACATTCATGCTTTAGGGGATGGCAAATGACATTAAGCGGCAGTTTGGGCAGAGAGTGCGTAAATTACGCAAGAAACGGGACTGGAAACTGGTTGAGCTCTCAGTAGAAACAGGCCTTGGACGTGTGTTTCTGTCCAACCTGGAGAACGGGAAACACGAGCCGAAATTAGGGACGATAAAGAAGCTGGCGAATGCGTTTGGGCTGACGATCTCGCAGTTAACGCGGGGGATGTAGCGGGGTGTAGGCTATCTTTGTTGGCTTGATCCGCCTTCATCCGCGCAAATCCGCGGTAGATCAAGAAAAAATCATCCCAGCCCTTTGAACAGCTCCGCCAAATCAATTTTGAAGCCCTTGGCAAACTTCTGCATACTGAGAAGCGTCAGGTTGCGCTCTCCGCGCTCTACCTGCCCGATGTACGTCCAATGCAGGCCAATGTGCTGTTCTGCTCGCTCTTGCGACCATCCCCGCCCTTCCCTCAGTTCGCGGACCCGCTGGCCGAAGGCGCGTTTTAAGTCTCTTGCCATGATCACAGAGTTTCATCGGCCAATACTTAAATGACTAGAGACTATAAGTATTATTTTGCTATTATGTTGCGGCATGGAACTTCCGGCAAAAGACGGGGAATTACACGAAACCGAATTACATGAAACCAAGGCTGGGGTTTACGAGACGTGGGCCATTGTCAACCGCGCTTTTGAGCAGATCGTCAACGCACTGGACAAGCTGCAAAGGATTGGCGTCCTCAGCGGCGATTACGCGCAGGACCAGGACACGTTCACCAATGACCTGTGGGCCAGAATTAATATTCAGATCATGGCCGGCGTGAGCAGACGCGAAGATGACGACCGCACCCATTACGGGAAAATGCGGGCCACGCTGGAAAGACGGATTAGAGGCCGACAATAAAAATCGCACATCTGCCCTTTTTTGATCCGCGTACATCCGCGCAAATCCGCGGTAGAGTGGCTTCCCTTCTCGTTTCGTCCTAGACTAGCTCCCATGTCGCGAAAGCCTGCACCCATTAAGATCATCGACTTGGAAGACCGCATGCCGAAGGTGGAAGAAGCGCGTTTGCGCATGCAGCATGAGCTTCAGGTCGCGCGGCGGCAGGGATATGCGGCGGTGAAATTAATCCATGGCTATGGTTCCAGTGGAGTCGGCGGCTCATTGCGAATCGAATTACAGAAGGAACTGCAACGCCTTACCGGCGCGGGCAGTGTGCGATCGTTCGTCGCCGGGGAAAACTGGCGTATTTCCGACGAGAAGACCTGGGAGCTTCTCAAACGCTATCCGGAGTGGAAGCGGGATTCAGACCTGGGCAAGGCGAACAAGGGAATCAGCATCGTGCTGCTCTGAACGCGCCAATCCGCTCGCAACACTACAGCGATTCTAAGTGTATCCCCACTCATCGCGACAGACCATCCTGAGCTGAGCACGCCATGCTCTTATCCCCTTACCATGCCTGGACGCGAGGCGAAGGATCGGCCCCGCTGCTCTTGAGGCCACCCATCCTCAAACCAGTCCTTTCCAAGCCCGCGCGGATGCAGCGGAGCAGATCCTTCGGCTGCGCGGAAATGTATGGAGGTGTATGGCAGTTAGGCGTGGCTTGCCTCTGGATGGCGCGTCGCGGAGTGAAATGAATCGTAACCCCAAACATGTGGCAGTGGGATACAGCTACTCAGGAAAAGCTATAGCCTTTATTCAACTGCAAAAAGTCCTTAACAACCTTGTTCCGTCCTCATTGCCCGCGTGTCTTATTCCATAGAGACCACATCAGCAAACGGTTCATCCCAGGGGAGCACGGTAACCGCCGGCTCCCCGCTCCTTGTTGATGCTATGGTTCCTCGACGGCGACTTTTTCTGAAGGTAATGTTTGAGAACCGCCAGTGCGAACTGCCGCCTGTGCGGTGGGGCGGTAAATGCATGACGGATCTTCACTGAACATGTCTCCATGCATGGCGTAGGCGCGCGCGCGTGATCCTCCGCAAACGCCCTTGAAAGCGCACTCTCCGCACTTGCCGGCAAGGTTGGCCTGGTCCCGAAGCAATGTAAAAACCTGTGAGCTGCGGTAAATCTCTGTCGGGTTGACCACGCGGATATTTCCTGCCGACACGTGTAGCCCCGGGCAAGGATAAACTTCGCCCGTGTGCGAGACAAAAAGCATCCCACGGTCTTCATTCACGGGCATGATGCCGGGAATTCCTTCCTGAAACTGGCGCCCATCCGTTGCCCTACCCGCCCTTTCCCTCACCTGCTGCTGCAAAACATATCTGCGATAGTGCGGGGCTTCAGACGTCTTGATCTTGAATGGGACCTTTTGCGCCAGCGTGTACAGCCGCGCGAAAGCACCTTCAAATTGTCCTGCGGAAGGCATCTCTTCCAATTCTGCCGGCGTAGACGGGATGGGAAATGCAACATTCCATTGCTTGATCCTGAAGGTCTTGAGCAGCGCGGCCAGGTTCTCCAGATCATGCAGGTTGCGTTCGCACAAATGCGTGGTGATCTGGTAGGGGAGTTTCCAGTGGTCCGCCCATTGGATCGCTTCCATGGTGCGAGCAAAAGAACCGTGGACACCGCATGCCAGGTCATGCAGTTCAGGGGTCGCCGCGTCCAGACTCAGGATCAGCCGCGACAGGCCGGCATGTTTCAGTCCGGCAATGGCGTCAGGGGTCAACAGCGGAGTAGCGGGAAGCGCCAGAAATGGATGCAAGCCTCGCACGGACGCATGCCGCGCCAACTCGTAAATATCCTCACGCTTCAGCGGATCCGCGCCCGTGAGAACGAAAATGGGCGGGCACAGCTCAGCCAATTCATCAATCATTTGACGCGCTTCCAGCGTGCTTAGCTCCAGTGGATCGGCTTCCGGCTGGACCCAGTCGCCGTAATCCAGGCAAGGCACGTCGCATGCCTGGGTGGTTTCCCAAATTACAATCACAGGGGTCGTGTTTACATCAAAATTGTTTTTCATGATTACGCCTTTAAACCTTTTGCCTTCTCTTTCAGCCATACTAGGTTGGCGTGGCATTCATGGAATGTGACGGCCATCACATTCGCCTGTGGCGGCAATTTTTCCGTCGCCATA
Source organism: Acidobacteriaceae bacterium (assembly GCA_027307045.1). Classification (GTDB taxonomy): domain Bacteria; phylum Acidobacteriota; class Terriglobia; order Terriglobales; family Acidobacteriaceae; genus Angelobacter. The sequence continues at coordinate 7,512 of DAHUXR010000108.1, read as the reverse complement.
AAGGCTTCTTTATCAGCCATTTACAAGTACAATCTCTTTGCGGCCAGGAACTGATGAACCCTGCGAACATCCCCTATCAGATTAGAGAAGCTAATTATTGTGGGCAGGTTCGGTACAAAAATGGCTCTTTGGGACTAAGACGCAAACAACCTGCGGAGCTTTATTTGGATCAGAAGAGTAGGCACGATACCAGGATTTACTGTTCGTGCTGAATCGAAGCCCATGACCGGCAAGGTCTTTCGGGGCCCCATACCAGTAAATTGAGCTGCAGGATTTTTAAGGCTACCACCCGTTCAGGAGGAGTGTTGTGTTCAGGACAATTTTCACGCTAGCCGTTCTGCTGTGGATGGTCGGACTGGCCGCGAGCTTCGGCCCCGGCGTGATGCCTCTGCTCTTAGTGTTGGGAACAATTTTGGCAGCCATGAATTTAGCGTTTCGACGTACATCGTCAAATTGACGAAGCCATCAGGACGCGCCGGGACAGCAATGATCGACCCAAAGCGTGAGCAAGCAGCTGCGCGCGTCTATCCATCAACAGTTTTTACTTTTTGAAGCAAGAAGGACCAAGGAGGTCTATGAAGAAGTTTGTAGCGTTTTTATCTGTGGTGAGCCTGGCGACATTTAGCTGGGCCGGAACCGCGAAAGAAGATTCGGCCGATCGGTTGCAGAAGTCGTCTGAAGTTTTAACCCAGATCGCCAATGCTCCGGACAAAGGCATTCCCGAAGAAGTTCTGGGCAAAGCCAAGTGCATCGCCATTGTGCCCCATCTGGTCAAGGGCGGATTTGTTTTTGGCGGGAAGCATGGCCGCGGCGTGGCCACGTGCCGCACAGCCGATGGCTGGAGCGCACCCGCGTTCATCTCAGTTGGTGGCGGAAGCTGGGGATTGCAAATTGGAGTTGAAGGCGTTGACCTGATCATGCTGATCATGAATGACAAGGGAATGCAGCAACTTCTCTCCAGCAAGTTCCAGGTCAGCGGTGAAGGATCGGCAGCGGCCGGCCCGGTTGGGCGCCACGCGTCCGCAGGGACTGACTGGAAGCTTGATACCCAGATGCTGACTTATTCGCGTTCCAAGGGCGCATTTGCCGGCTTGACTCTTGAGGGCGCAGTCATCCAGCAAGATGCCGATTCAACAACCGCCGTTTACGGGAAAGACGTTGCTTTCAAGAACGTGCTGTTAGGCAAAGTAGCCACTCCGGAAATGGCGAAGCCTTTTGTAGAGTCTGTTTCAAAGGCAGCAAGCGTGGCCGTCGCAAAGGAAGCCGCCGATAATGAGTCGAAGAAATAGAGTTCCCGACTAGCTGACCGGCAGTAAAGAGAGCGCGCAGCCATCCAGGAATGGTTGCGTGCTTTTTTCTGCAAGTTGCCACGCTTACAGCCTTTTGCTGTAATTCTTTCGTCCCGGGAGAGCAGTTCTGGAATTGCGCAGCCGCATCTAAATTATTGCGCGGCCAGTTCGTTCGTCGAAATTCAGAAAAGAAGGAACCAATGCTTAGTCCGTTGCGGGCATTGCTCGCGTCATTGCTAGTTGTCTCCTGCTTCTCACAGGTATGTAAGGCATATTCCATTCTCACGCATGAAGAGATTGTGGACCTCCTTTGGGCTGACCAGATTAAGCCGCTGCTGATGCAGAAGTATCCCAATGCAACGGAAGATGAGCTCCGCAAGGCGCATGCCTTTGCCTATGGCGGCTGCCTGATTCAGGACATGGGCTATTACCCTTTCGGCAATACGCTTTTCAGCGATATGGTCCATTACGTCCGCAGCGGAGACTTTGTGGACGCCTTGATGACGGAATCCACAGACCTCAACGAATATGCATTTTCACTAGGGGCTTTGGCGCATTATGTGGCGGATATTGTCGGTCATCCCGTGGTGAATAGGGCCGTAGCGCGTGAGTTCCCAAAACTCGGCGCCAAGTATGGCCCCATAGTGACCTATGATCAGGACCACAAGGCGCATATCCGCACGGAATTTGGGTTCGACGTGGTGCAGGTAGCCAAGCAGCGCTACACCTCTGACGCATATCACGACTTCATCGGTTTTGAAGTCGCAAAACCCGTGCTGGAGCGCGCGTTCCTGAAAACGTACGGCATTGCGCTAAGCGATGTTTTTGGAAACCTTGATCTCTCAATCGGCTCGTTTCGCTGGTCAGTAAGCCGCGCGATCCCGGAAATGACGCGCGTCGCCCTATTGACCAAGAGAGATGAACTCGTCAAAGAAAACCCCAGCCTTGCGAAGAAGAAATTCCTCTACAACCTGAAGCGGTCAGAGTATGAAAAGGAATTTGGCAAACAATATCAAAAGCCCGGGCTAGGCGCCCGCATTATGGCGGTGATTTTCAAAATCATTCCGAAAATTGGGCCATTCAAGGCAATTGCGTTCAAGATGCCGAACCCGGATACCGAAACCCTCTACCTTAAAAGCGTGAACACCACTGTGGAGCAGTACCGCGCTGAACTGCGCGACCTGAAGGCCGGCAAGCTGCAATTGGCCAACATGGATTTTGATACCGGAAAACCCACCAGTCCCGGGGAGTACCGCCTTACGGATGAAACCTACGCGAAACTGCTGGACAAATTGGCGAAGGAGAAATTTGGCGGTATGCTGTCCGACTTGCGCGAGAACATCCTGGCCTTTTACCAGAACCCATCGGCGCCCAACTTCACCAAGAAGAAGCGGGAGAAATGGAACAAAGTACAAGAGGAGTTGGAAGCGTTAAAAACAGCTCCTAACGCGCAAAACAGCATGTCACAACAATCGACACGGCCATAGTGGCCGAGGTTATTGAGGAATGACCGGTGTAACTACGCCGGTACTCGTGTCGCCTAACATGCCCAGCACCTGGACAGCCGGGCCGGACGTAACCGTCACCTTGATTTGCGTCGCTCCGGCAGGCGGCGAAGGAAACCAATCCGCTATCACGTCACGCGTGATTTTCTTGCCTGCCGTGCCGCCGCTCAACCCCGGCAGGATAAATGAAATATTCGCCAGGGAGACGTTGTTTCCATCCAGCAGCTCGATCTTGATACCCGAATCCGAAGCGTCGGTGTTTTGCAGCGACAGTCCCGTAAATTGCGTACCACTGTTTACAAGCGGAATGGTGGCAGAAAGATACGTCAACCGCGAGAACATGGGATGCACAAGGTTGACCAGCGAATTCGAGCTGCTGCCGGTTACGTCATCCGCGCGTAGATACGTGTAATACTCCAGCACAAAATTACTCGCCGTGTCCTTCACGCGGACGCGCTCGCCATCCAGTTGCATTGTGCCGCCATTATTCGGGCAAACGGTGGCTGTATCGGCAACCACGCCATTGCATATCTTCACGTCGATCTCGTTGGCGCTCACCAGAGTCTGGTCCACCGGCAAAATAATGGTGGTGCCTTCAATGGAAACTCTGGTATTGGCATTGAAGCCAGCACCGAAAACTTTGATTAACGTGCGGTCGGCCAGCAGCCCGCCAGCGGGCAACACATCGCTAACATAAGGACTGCCAACCGGTGCAATCGTCAATGTTCCGGGAGCGAATTCCAAAGTTGTATAGGCTTTTGTGGAATCGAAAAACGAGGTATTTGCAGTATCGATGCTCAACGGAAACGTCGCCCCAGGCGTAAGACTGTTGCTCAGCGGCATGGACAGGGTAATCACGGGATAAGTGATATCGGTCCCCAAAAGAGCGTCAGGCGAACTGAGCTGAATCTTGATATTCGATGGATTGACGGACGTGTCAATCACGGCGATTCCCGCCGCTTTTCCGGATGGATCATTCACAGCTACGCCACGCACCGGCCCGGTTGGGACCTGTGGACGGGTGCTTCCGTGGCCGATGGGCTTAGGCTCGGTGTTGGAAAGCTGGAATTGGAATATGCCTCCGGGTGGAACGCTTGTATTCAGGACTGCCATTCCAATTGTTCCCGCCGGCAACGGCGGAGGAGTCGGCGTCGGAGTTGGGACGGGAGTCTGTGTAGGTGTGGGAGCAGGGGTGGGCCCGCCGGCACTTGCGCTTCCGCCACCGCAGCCCCAGCAAGCGCCAATAATCAGGGCCAGCACGGCAACCCAAAGCTTTTCCATCCAGACAGACCGTTTCTTTCCTTGCTCAATCATTCACAACTCCCTGGCCGCGCCAGATTGTCTCCGGCGAATAACCTTATGGTGTACCCTTGGCGGCTGCCGATGGGCGGACGCGCGTAAACCACTTGTTTTTTCGTCTGCAATTCAACCTTAATTAAAATCGTAATTTAAATCTGTACCTTTTTAGACGAACGCACCTATCCCTGTGTAATAAGTGCTCTCCATACTTCAAAAAAATTGGCCAAAAACAAGAGAGGCCGCGAGTTTCCGGGGCCCGCGCCCCCTCTTTAGCAGTCGACGGATGAGCCTGCTACTGGATTGAGACACTGGAGGAGTGCCCGCGGAACAGAAAAATGCATGCTTTCCCAAAATTTCTGCACATTTTATTCGATGACCCTATGATAACCGACCCTATTTAGGCGGGTTATCAGGATCTTCTGAGCAGTAAAAATTTCTGCAAACTGCATTCAGCATGTCTGGTTCTTCGACGATCTTGCCATCATCCAATCCATTGCCATGAAGAAAACCGATCCCATCCGCCAGCACATCTCCAATTTGCTAACCAAGGCAGAAGCGCATATTGATCTCCGCGAGGCCCTGAAAGGCTTTCCCAGCAAGCTGCGCGGCCGCAAGCCTGAAGGCGGTCCGCACACGCCGTGGCAATTGCTCGAACACATCCGCATTGCCCAGTGGGACATCCTTGAGTTCAGCCGATCGGCCAAACATAAATCGCCCAAGTGGCCGGATGAGTACTGGCCCAAAACTGAAGCGCCGCCCAGCGATAAAGCCTGGGACAAAAGCGTGAAGCAAGTCCTGGCTGATCTGGACGCCATGCACAAGCTAATTGCCGATCCCCATCGCGATCTCACCGCCAAGATCCCTCATGGCGATGGCCAAACTTTGCTGCGCGAAGCGCTCCTGGTGGCCGACCACAATGCGTATCATCTGGGACAGTTGGTGATGGTTCGCCGCATATTAGAAGGGAAATAAGGGCGGATATTCCATTCCATGAAATTTACGGCAAGTAAAACGGCGCTCCGCATCAAAGCGCGGTGAATGGAGACGCGCTACTTTTTCGAACTGACTAGGAAACCGCTTTACGAGCAGCAATCATCATGGCAGCGCCCGCGGCAATCAAAACAGCGCTGATGATCGGCGAGACTTTTTCGTCATGCCTGGTTTCAATGCCGATGGAAGAGCCGCCAACTTTCACGCCCGAATGCTCAGTATGCGGAATGGGGACCACCAGTGAAGCAATTCCCAGAACCACGAATAATACCCCGATCCAAAATAAACCTCTCATGGTGCTCTCCTTTGTAGAGTTGAACGCGCTCCGGCATGGAAATAGTATCACCGGGCAATTGGATGAGTTCCGGGCTACTCAGGTTCAGGTGCAGATGGAACCCCGGCCATTCACCCGGTAAATGGGCTTTGCCCAATAACCATGCATTTTCCCTGATTTATTGGGCAGACATTTGAATTATTGGGCAAGTCGCTTTTTCCTTGCAGCCCTTCAGAGTCCCGCTTATATCTTGAATCGAGACGCGCCGTGTGTGACCACGAACGCGCCCCTGACCACAATCCACCTGTATGAGAGGCGACTATGGCTATTGATGATTTTACCCGCGAACGGAACAGCGTCCACAGGATGCTTACCCTTCTAAGCAGTTCCCTCCAGTCCGTAGTGCTCAAGCTGGAGCAGCTATCCAAAAACGAAGTGTTCACACCGCAATATCTGGACGGGCTGAGAAAACGATCCCGCGAGATTGAAGCGGAACTCAAGGCTATGTACAACTTCTGAGGCATAAAAATAAAACCCTTACCGCCCGCCAGCAATGGCGGGTTTTTTATTTGGCTCACAAGTTATCAGCAAAATACCTGAAATTAACCTAAGTGATTACCCTTGTAACTCATTAAGTCTATTGACTTTATTGTTATCGTGTGTATAATAACAATAGAGAAACAGCGAAATTACCCACTCATATCTCAAAGGTTAGAAAATCTTCCTATACTAACCAGTCTTGTAAGGGCAGTTTCAGTCGCCCACATAGGTGAATCACAGCAACGACTCGAAGCCTGCTAATCCCATAGCTTGCAATGAGGCAAAGTTGTCTAAAACCCCAAAAAATAAGGCGATTTGACGGAAAATAAAAATTCGCAGTATTGAGTAAGTGTGACCGGAGAACGGCCCGTTACCAGCAGTCCGTTCTCCAGCCAATTCCACAAGGGATGTTTGTCTCTTGACCGAGAATCCCTGGAAAGGAGGTGCAGTGATCCGTACACCACGGACACAGACAGTGATTGTCATCGTGCTTTGCTCTGACGATTCAATCATGGTCATCGTGCTCATATAAGCACGATGATTTGACTTAACCAACCAGCGGCTCTGTTGAGAGCAGGGCCGCTGCTTTGACCATCTTACAGCATTTTGACGCCCAAATTCTAGCGTCTTGTGCTGCCCTTGTGACGCTGCGTTCTTGCAGCAGCGCACGAGCTTATCCCCGCTTTGTCTTTTTTCCGTTCGACTTGCGGGGCGTATTCCAGTACGGCGATTTACAACGCGGACATACCTTGGGTTCTTCGGCACTGTCTTGCCGGGGAACCCAAATATGTTCACACCGCTCACACTGAAAACCTTGTAATGTGACCCTTGCCATACTTTAGAGGATATACCATTAAGAATTTCTGTCAAGTATTTTACTTGAAAGTATATATATCTATTGGTAATATACCAGTCAGAAAGGGGCTGGTTATGGATGCAAGGCAAGAGCGCGGTTTGATGTTGGCGGCAACCAAAAACATCGTTAAGAGGAACAATGACATTTGGCTCGTACCATCTCAAAGCGGCCCCGGCAATTACGCGGTCAACTTGGCCGGAAAGCAGCCTACCTGCTCCTGCCCTGATTTTGAACTCCGTAACCAGAACTGCAAACACATCTTCGCGGTCACTTACGCAATGAAACGCGAAGAACATTCGGACGGAAGCACCACGGTTACAGAAACCGTCACCATGACTTCCGTGCGTAAAACATATCCGCAGAACTGGCCTGCCTATAACGCGGCCCAAACCAGCGAGCAGGATAAATTCCAAGAACTCTTGCACAACCTCTGTGCTGGCGTTCCGCAGCCCGTCTATCAAGGCCGTGGCAGACCATCCTTGCCGCTCTCGGATGCCATTTTCTCGGCAGCGTTCAAGGTGTATTCCACCATGTCTGCGCGGCGATTTATGAGCGACTTGCGACAAGCCCACGCAAGTGGTTTCATCTCCCGCGTTCCGCATTACAATTCTATCTTCAATTACCTTGAAGATGAGGGGCTGACTCCCATTTTGCGTGACTTGATTACGCAGAGCTGGTATGACCACAAATACGGCAGGTTGCGGGAAAAAGCCGATTGGGTCAAAGCCCGGCGGATGGACCGGATCATTGTTAACCGTA
>DAHUXR010000107.1 GCA_027307045.1 Acidobacteriaceae bacterium | reverse complement strand
CTCTATTGGCGTATGGTACAGCACTTTTCCTTTGTGTTTCTTCGTGTCCTTTGTGGTAAAGGGTGTTTGGTTTTTTCTGGCTAATTGCTATTTGCCAATTGCTAGCTGCTGATTTCCCATCGGTGCCCATCCGCGCAAATCTGCGGCAAGAAATCTTCCTACCACTTAAACCGTTTGTGCCCTTCCGTCACGATCTTTCGTGCCGCATCGCCGTCGGCCCAGCCGGCCATTTCTGTCTTCTTGCCTTCCAGCGCCTTGTAGATGGAAAAGAAGTGTTCAATTTCCTTGGCTTTATGCGAAAACACCTGCGAATAATCATGCACGTCCTTATAAAGCGGATCGCTCTCCGCCACGGCCAGAATTTTCTCGTCCTTCTTGCCCTGGTCCACCATCTGCAACACGCCGATGGGGCGCACTTCAATCAGGCATCCGGGAAAGCTCGGCGCTTCCACCAGCACCAACACGTCCAGCGGATCGCCATCCTGGCCGAGCGTGCAGGGAATAAATCCATAATCGCCAGGATAGTGCACCGGTGAAAACAAAGTGCGGTCCAGCTTAAACACGTGCAACTGCTTGTCATACTCGTATTTATTGACTGAGTCTTTGGGAATCTCAATCACCGCGTTCACGCGGTGCGGAGCTTTCTCGCCTATGGGGAGTCTGGTGTAATCGGGCATACTTTATTTTTTAACCTGCGGTATTCCTCATTCTAGGGTATTTTAGTGGGGCCGTGAGGTGTTCCCATGCGCCTTGTCATAGCAATCTTTGCTCTTCTGCTTTCATCCCAGCTTCTGGCCCAGGAATGCACCACCACCGTGCTGGCGTCCTTTTATGATCAGCTCACAAAAAATGAAATTGAAACGCTCAAGGCAGACGATCTGGAAGTCAAGATTGACGGCAAAACGCTGCCGGTGCTGAGCGCCACCCGCGACTTTAACAACCGGTTGCTGGTCCTGCTTGAGACCGACGGGGCCGCGAACGATGAAAATCTCGCCAATCTGGTAAACACCGTCACGCAACAGGCGCGGCAGGCGCCGGCGGGCAAGCCCGTGGCCTTCGGGGTCTTCGCCGAAAAGGCCGCCTTCACCAAAGGCTTTTCTTCCGAACCGGAGATGCGCACAGCCGCGATTAACGAAGTAATTGAAAGCGCACCCCCATTGGGTAAGCGGGTGGCCCTGTGGGACGCTTTGCATGAAGCGCTCGCGCTTTTTGGGCCGCACCAGCCGGGAGATACTATCCTGCTCGTCGGCGATCCCTATGACGATGCCAGTCATCATTCAGCGGAGAGCATCGAAAAACAATTTATTGTTTCTGGGACGCGACTGTTCATGATGCAAAGAACAGAGGGTAGCCGAGTTGGGCGCGACTTCATGTGGCAACCACATGAACTGGAAAAAATAGTGCTGGCGCGTACCACTGAGAGAACCGGCGGGCTGCTCAGCGAATATGTCGCTTCCTTGATCCATTTTGCCTGGGCAGGCTACCTGCTGGAAATCAAGCTGCCCCCCGGCGCGAACCGGCCGCACAAATGGAAGGTGGAATTTCGCGGCGAGGCCGTCGAATCGCACAGGAAGGCGAATTTCTATTATCCTGACCGGTTGCCGGCATGCGACCCGGTAGAGACTCCTCTCAAAAAAGAAAGCGCCCATAAGGGCGCCCTCTGAAAGCTAACATGGCTGAGCGGCTATTTCTTCTCTTCGTCGCCGCCCGGTTCAGCAGCCGCCGCTGCCTGCTCTTCTTCCATCTGCTTGCGGACTTCTTCCTGGCGCTTGGTGCGGATCTCTGCCCGTTTGGCGCGCTTGGCCTCAATCACCTTTTCACTTCCCAGCAACTCGATGTAGCAAGTCGCCGCTCCATCGCCCTGCCGCCATCCTTTGTGGATGATGCGCAGGTACCCGCCGCTGCGGTCGCCAAAGCGAGGCGCAACGGTTTCAAACAGCCGGCTGACCGATTCGCGCGTCATCAGGTAGCTGCCCGCCAGACGCCGCGCGGAAAGGTCTCCGCGCTTGCCCAGTGTGATCATCTTTTCCACGTGCGGACGCATGGCTTTCGCCTTGGCCGGCGTGGTTTCAAGTCGCTCTTCCATAATGAGCGAGGTCACCAGGTTGCGCAGCAGCGCGCGCCGATGGCTGGTGTTACGTCCGAGTTTTTTCGTGTGTCTCTGGTGACGCATAGTCTTAAGTCCTTAACTGAATTTCTTTTGCTCAACGGCTACTAGCTTCTGGCTGCTAGCTTCTAGCTGAAAGGGCTTTTGGCTCTTAGCCATTGGCCTTTGGCTAAATCTTTTGGCATCGAATGCTCGGGAGACCAACCCATAGAGTCTCTGACGTGTCCGATCTCCCGATCACCAGATTTCCCGATCTCCTGACGCCTTAAAACTCCTGCCCGTCGCCGCCTTCATCCAGTCCACCGCCGCCCATGGGCACTGCGGATGGCATCTGGCTCGTCGGTCCCGGAACGGCGTTGCCCTGATCGTCAATCTTCATGCCCAGCGAGAGGCCCATGGAAGCAAGGATTTCCTTGATTTCATTGAGCGACTTGCGCCCGAAGTTCTTGGTCTTGAGCATTTCCGCTTCAGTCTTCTGCACCAGTTCGCCGATGGACTGAATATTCGCGTTCTTCAGGCAGTTGTAACTGCGCACGGAAAGCTCCAGCTCTTCGACGGAACGGTTCAGGTTTTCATTCTTGATGAGCGGCTTCTCTTCACCACGCGAATCCGTCTCCAACTCCTCTTCAAAGTTGATGAAGATGGTCATGTGGTCTTTGAGCAGCTTCGCCGCCAGGCCAAGCGCGTCGGCCGGAGCAATGGAGCCATTGGTCCAGATTTCGATATCAAGCTTGTCGTAATCGGTGATCTGTCCCAGGCGGGCCGCTTCCACGGTGTAATTGCACTTGCGCACCGGCGAGTGGACGGAATCGATCGGGATAAAGCCAAGCCCCAGGTCTTCGTCAAAGTTCTTGTCGGCAGCCACATAGCCGCGGCCGCGCTTCAGGCGCATTTCCATGTCCAGCTTGCCGCCTTCAGAAACCGTGGCAATGTAAACATTTTTGTCCAGGATTTCCACGTCGCCATCAGCCTCAATCATGGCGCTGGTGACCACGCCCGGCTGCTCGGCTTTCAGGTAAATGGCCTTGGGACCGTCGCCGTTCAGCTTGAACGGGACTTGCTTCAGGTTAAGGATGATGTCGGTTGCGTCTTCAACAACGCCGGGAATCGACTGAAATTCATGCAGCACGCCTTCAATTTTCACGGCGGTTACGGCCGCGCCTTCAATGGAAGACAGCAGCACGCGCCGGAGGGCGTTGCCAATGGTGGTGCCGAATCCACGCTCAAAAGGCTGGGCGTAAAAGCGGCCGTATTTATCGGTGAGCGTCTCGGTATCAGTGGCAAGACGCTTGGGTTTTTGGAAACCTCTCCATAGAACCATGTGCTTTTTTGTCCTTTCAACTCCGCTCCGTTTGGCGCATGCGGCTGGGAGACCACAAGGCTGTTCTGGTGCGGGCAATTGCGCTGGCAGCTTCTAGCTCTGGCCGCCAGCTTCTAGCAAATCAGATTGTGAGTGGATGAATCAGTTGGAACCTATTTGATGCTGAAATTCCAAATTCCGATTCACCGCGCCACCATGCCGCCAGCAGCTAATAGCCAGCGGCCAGCAGCCTCTACTTCGAATACAGTTCGACGATCAACTGTTCATTGACCGGCGCATTAATGTCTTCACGCTTCGGCAGGGACAAGACGCGACCCTTCAGGTTGTCGCGGTCCACTTCCAGCCATCCGACGACAGGCTGGTGGCTCGAATAATCGCGCGCTCCCTCAATCACCGTGAATTTCTTGGCTTTGTCGCGCACCTGGATCTCGTCCCCGGCGCTGACCTGGAATGATGGAATGTTCACCCGGCGTCCATTCACGTCAATGTGGCCGTGGCGCACAATCTGCCGCGACTGGCGGCGCGATGTGGCGAATCCCAGCCGGTAAACAACATTGTCCAGCCGGCGCTCCAGTTGTTGCAGGAGCAGCTCACCGGTGACGCCAGGCTTGCGCGCGGCTTTCTCAAAGTAATTGCGGAACTGGTTTTCCAGGGTAAAATACATGCGCTTGGTCTTCTGCTTTTCCCGCAGCTGCAAGCCGTAGCCTACGACTTTGGCTTTGCGGTCCTTGCCATGCTGGCCGGGAGCGAAGTTGCGCTTTTCCACAGGGCACTTGTCAGTAAAGCACTTGGCCCCTTTCAAGAACAATTTCATGCCTTCGCGACGGCAAAGGCGGCATACTGCACCTTTATAACGTGCCATTATTTCTCCTCTTCGAGTGACGATCGGTTTACGGGGTGGCTACCCTTTCTTCCCGATCCGTTATTCAAGGGCTCCGCAGCCTTGCTGCTCCGCCCTCGCGTTACGTTCGCGCGGGCCAGCGCTCACTTCGCGCTTCACCCGTGCCAACAATTCCTGGTCTCAGACTCTGCGACGTTTTGGCGGACGGCATCCGTTGTGCGGAATCGGCGTCACGTCTTTGATCGTCTTCACGTCCAAACCGGCGGCGGCCAGAGCGCGAATCGCCGACTCACGTCCTGAACCGGGTCCATTCACGCGCACTTCAATCGAACGCATGCCATGGTCGCGGGCCTGGCTGGCGGCATTGCTGGCCGCCTGCTGCGCGGCAAACGGAGTGCCTTTGCGCGATCCGCGGAATCCCAGTGAACCGGAACTCTTCCATGCCAGCGTTTTACCTTCACTGTCCGTGATGGTCACAATGGTGTTATTGAAAGAAGCCTGAATGAACGCGACGCCATGCGGAACGTTCTTGCGTTCTTTCTTCTTGAAAACTTTTTTCTTGCCTTTTGTTCCGGTTGCGCCGGTGCCCGGTGCTGCTGTTGCTTTTGCCATTCTGCTTGTTCCTTCTGCGCGCTGGATTATCAGCGATTTCGCTTCTCCACCAGCAGCGTCGTAAACATTGAGCTACTAGCCTCTAGCTACTAGCCTTTTCTTTCAATCTCAACTCTTGGCCTTTAGCCGGCACTGCATCTTTGGCTGAATGCTAAGTGCTGACTGCTAATTGCTAGGTCTTTGCCGCTGTCTTCTTCTTGTTCGCGACCGTGCCTTTGCGCGGGCCTTTGCGGGTGCGCGCATTGGTGTGTGTGCGCTGTCCGCGGACCGGCAGGTTGCGGCGATGACGATAGCCGCGATACGAGCCGATTTCGATGAGCCGCTTAATGTGCATGGAGATGTCTTTGCGCAGATCACCTTCCACGTCACCTTCGGCTTCAATAGCCTGGCGGATGCGGTTGACTTCGTCCTCGTTCAAGTCCTGGACTTTCTTCATGGGCTCGACCTTCGCCGTGGCCAGAAGCCGCGTGGAACGCGAGTTGCCGATGCCGTAGATATACGTCAGCGCGATGTTCACATGCTTGTTGCGCGGAAGATCAACGCCTGAAATACGTGCCATGTTTTCTCCTTGTTGCTTTTCCCGATCGGTTTACAGTCCGGCAAAGGCCTTCATCCCGATCCGATAATTAACCCTGTCTTTGTTTGTGTTTCGAGTTCTCGCAGATCACACGCACCACACCCTTGCGGTGCACGATCTTGCACTTGTCACAAATTTTCTTTACCGATGCTCTGACCTTCATAATTTCCTGATTCCCATGTGGCACAGGCTATTGCCCGCGCCCCTTATTTGTATCGATACACAATGCGCCCGCGAGTGAGGTCATACGGTGAGAGTTCCACCGCGACCTTGTCACCGGGAAGAATACGGATAAAATTCTTACGCATTCTGCCGGAAACGTGTGCCAGCACCTGATGCTTGTTTTCCAGTTCCACCCGGAACATGGCATTCGGCAACGGCTCAAGCACCGTTGCCATCACTTCAATCGCGTCTTCTTTACTCACTCATCTCCTTGGAGAGCTCAGTTCCGAACTCTCACTCTCAGTTGGGGATCTGGGGATACCCCTCCCCCTGGGGCCTCAACTAGGATTCTAAAGGGGTTACAGCATCCATCCCCGGCCGATCCCAGCGCGCCTCAGCGCAAATCACGCCAAAACGGCCCCTTTATTCCGTCAACACCAGAGGCCCGTTCCGCGTTACCGCCACGGTGTGCTCGAAATGGGCGCTATAGCTGCCGTCTTCCGTGACCGCGGTCCACTTGTCGTCCAGAACACGCGCTCCCGGCTTTCCAATATTAACCATTGGCTCAATGGCGATAACCATGCCCTCACGCAACCGTGTGCCATGCCCACGCGTGCCGAAATTCGGTACCTGCGGATCTTCATGCAACCGCGTTCCGATTCCGTGTCCTACAAACTCGCGCACCACGCTGAACCCGTTGGCTTCAACGTATTCCTGCACTGCCGCTCCCACATCGCCAACGGTCTTGCCCAGCCTGACTTCGGCAATGGCTCTTTTTAACGACGTTTCCGTCACGTCAAGCAGCTTTTGCAACTCCGGCGCAATCGCCTTGCCCACCGGAACGGTGATGGCTGAATCGCCATAGTAACCATCGAGCACCACGCCGCAATCGATGGAAACGATATCGCCTTCCTTTAGCACACGCTTTTCTGACGGTATGCCGTGAATGATTTCATTGTTCACTGACGTGCAAAGCACGCAGGGATAATCGCAATAGCCTTTAAAGGCAGGCTTGGCGCCGAACTCACGAATCTTTTCTTCCGCGGCATTTTCCAGGTCCATGGTGGAAACGCCGGGGGCCACCAGGGCCTTTACCGCATCCAGAACCTGGCGGACGATCTGCCCGCTGCGCTTCATCTTTGCCAGTTCGGATTGTGATTTGCAATTAATCATTCTTACTTCAACTGCTCTTACTTCAATTACTCACTGCCTGCCGCGGCCGCGCCACCTTCAATCGCGCGAAACATGTCCGCCATCACCTTTTCAACAGGCTGGTCCCCGTTGACACAGCGCAACCGTGCCTGCTTCTGGTAAAACTCTTCCAGAGGCTTGGTCTGGCGCTCATAACTTTTCAAACGCTCAGATATGACCTCTTCCGTATCGTCAACGCGCTGGAACAACTGGGTGCCGCAGACGTCGCAAACGCCTTCAGTTTTGGGCGGCTGGAGATAGATGTTGTAAATCTTGCCGTCGACAGGACAAGTACGGCGGCCTGTAAGCCGTTGCAGTAATTGATTATAACTTACCTCAACGTCTACGACAACCGTCGGCTTCTTCTCTCCTGCCTTCGCCGCCAACTCTCGATCCAGCCATTCCGCCTGTGCTACCGTCCGCGGAAACCCATCCAGAACAAATCCTCGATCACAATCCGGCTGCTTGATGCGGTCCGCAACCATGCCATTCACCAGGTCATCGGACACCAGGTCACCCCGCTCCATGACCCTTTTCGCTTTTCTGCCCAGGTCCGTACCGCGGGCCACATTGTCCCTCAGGATGTCCCCCGTGGAAATATGGGGAATCCCGTAATGTCCGGCAATCAACTTGGCCTGTGTACCTTTGCCTGCTCCGGGGGCTCCCAGCAGGACGATCGGACCCACAGGTATGTTTATCCCGCTCATAGCGTCAACACCGTTGCCCGGCCGGAAATTCCGATTAACCCCAGAGCCTTCTGCCGCGAACGCGCCCGCTGCGAGAAGTAAAGCCTTCATAGTGGCGCATGACCAGTTGTGATTCGATCTGGTTCACCGTGTCCATGGCCACGCCCACCACGATCAGCAGCGATGTGCCGCCAAAATAAAAGTTCACGTTCAATCCGTGCAATACCCATGTAGGCAGGCCACTGAACACTCTCGGCCCGATCCACGGTATGTGATCCAGATGGATTCCGGCGATCATCCACTCCGGAATCAGCGAGATCAGGATCAGGTACAAGCCGCCCACCAGCGTTACGCGTGTCAGCACGTCATTAATGTAGTCGCGTGTGCGATGGCCGGGACGTATGCCGGGAATAAATCCGCCGTATTTCCGCATGTTATCCGCCACATCCGACGGGTTGAACACGATGGAAACGTAAAAATAAGCGAAGAAGATGATTCCGACCGCATAGAGCAGCGTGTAAAGCGGCTCGCCCCACTTGAGCTGCTCCATGGTGCCGCCGAAATAGCGGTTCAGCGTTCCGCCGGGCTTAAACGCGTTTGAAAGCGTAAGCATCTGCGGAATACTGAGCAGCGATGAAGCAAAAATTACCGGCATCACGCCGCCTGAATTCACGCGCAACGGAAGATGTGTGGACTGGCCGCCCATAATGCGGCGTCCCACAACGCGCTTGGCATACTGCACCGGAATGCGCCGCTCTGAGCGTTCCATAAAGACGATGAACGCCACCACCAGGACCATGATGGCGACAAGAATCAGCAACGCTGGAACGGTAAAGCTTCCCCAGGCTGAAGAGCGCGCTTTTTGCGATAGATCCACTACGGCTTTTGGCAATCCGACGACAATGCCCGCGAAGATCAGCAATGACATGCCGTTGCCCACACCGCGTTCCGTGATCTGCTCGCCCAGCCACATGATGAAGATGCTGCCCGTGGTCAGGGTAATGATCGTCATCAGGATGAACGACGGTCCTGGGTTCACGACAAATTTCTGCGCCTGCAACGTAAATGCGATGCCCATGCTTTGCAGCACGGAAAGAATCAATGTGAGATAGCGTGTCCACTGGGTAATCTTGCGACGGCCGAGGTCGCCTTCTTTTTGCAGGCGCGCCAGCGGCTCCCAAACCACGGTGAGCAGCTGCAAGATAATTGACGCCGTAATGTACGGCATGATGCCCAAAGCAAAAATCGTGAGACGCCGCAGGTTGCCGCCGCTGAAGAGATCATAAAAGCCCAGCAGTCCGCCGCTCTGCTGCTCAAACGCCTTCTGCAACTGGTCAGTATTGATGCCCGGCGTGGGAATGTGCGAACCCAGGCGATAGACCGCCAGCATGGCCAGCGTAAACAGCACGCGCTTGCGCAGGTCCGGAACTCGAAAGATATTCGCCAGTTTCTCGAACATTTAGGTCACCTTTTTCTTTAGTTTCGAAGGTGCCTTGCTTTTGCCCGATTGGGGCTCGTCCTTGGCTCCCGCCGCTACGGCAGCGCCGCCAATAATCTCAATCTTGCCGCCGGCCTTGGTAATTTTCTCCTCCGCCGACTTGGAGAACTTATGCGCCTGCACGGTCAGCGCCGTCTTTAATTCGCCATCGCCCAGCACCTTGATCAGATCGTTCTTATGTACTACGCCGTTCTTGATCAGGAGTTCCGGGGTAATGTTCTTTTCGCCCAGTTCCACGAGGCGATCCAGGTTCACCACCTGGTATTCCACGCGGAAAATGTTGGTAAAGCCACGCTTGGGCAAGCGCCGATGCAATGGCATCTGACCGCCTTCAAAGCCGCGCATCATGCGCGAACCTGAGCGGGAACGCTGGCCTTTGTGGCCGCGCGTTGAAGTTTTGCCCATTCCACTGCCCATGCCCCGGCCCACGCGCTTCTTGTTGGACGTGGCGCCCTTGGGAGGCCGTAAGTTCGATAAGTTCGTTGGCACTTGATTTCCTTTGGCGCAATCATCGCCGGTTCAGCTTGCGATGACTACTCGGTTTCCCTGTCATTGATTTGGCAATACTCAATTACCAAATTACCCATTTACCAAATCTATTTCTCGAGTATCTGCACAAGATGCGGAACCTTGGCGACCATGCCGCGAATCGACGGCGTGTCTTCCCGTTCCACTACCTGATAAAGCCGGGTAAAGCCCAGACCTTTCACCACCAGCTTGTGTTTCACCGGCGTGCAAATCTTTGAGCGCACATATTGAAGGCGAATTTTCTTTTTGGCTGCCGTCATAATTCCTTATTTCCCTTGAATCCTGATGCACGGGCACTTCTTTGCCTGTGCCGATGCGGTACTTGGTATTTGGTACTTAGCCGTAAGCTCCCGTCTGTCTCGTCTCACCAGAACCGCCGCGGTCTCTCAAACAAGCTAAATACTAAGTACCCAGTACTAAATACTGCCTTTTTACAGCTCCTGCAGCGTCTTGCCGCGCAGTGTGGCCACATCCTGGCGGTCGCGAAGTTTATACAGCGCGTCAAACGTGGCTTTGATCACGTTGTGCGGATTGGCGGTGCCAATCGATTTTGTGAGCACGTTCTGCACGCCCACGGAAGTCATCACCGCGCGCACTGCGCCGCCGGCGATCACCCCGGTTCCTTCCGGGGCCGGCTTGAGCAGTACCCGGCCAGAGCCGAAAGTTCCCAGCACAGCATGCGGGATCGAGGTCTTGCTCAGGTTGACCCGCATCAGATTTTTCTTGGCCGATTCAATTCCCTTGCGGATGGCCTGCGGCACTTCCTTGGCTTTGCCGGAACCGTATCCGACGACGCCCGCACTGGGGTCGCCCACAACGACCAGCGCCGCGAATGACATGTTTTTGCCGCCCTTGACCACCTTGGTCACGCGGTTGATGGCCACTACCTGGTCTTTCAACTGGTAGTTGCCGGCATCGAGCTTTTTCTTGGTTGCGATTGCCATTTTATTTAGAACTCCAGACCTGCTTCACGCGCGGCATCCGCCAGCGCCTTGATGCGCCCGTGGTACAGATACCCGCCTCGATCAAAAACTACCTTCTTAATTCCTTTTTCCTGCGCGCGCTGCGCAATCTCTTTGCCGATTTCCTTGGCGCTGGCCACGTTGCCGCCTGTCTTCTTGCCGCCTTTTTTGCCCTTTACCGTGCTGGCTGAAGCGAGCGTGGTGCCGGAGGTATCGTCAATCACCTGCACATAAATGTGGTTCAGCGAGCGGTACACGTTGAGCCGTGGACGTTCCGTTGATCCGGAAAGCTTGTTGCGCAGCCGCTGATGGATCCGACGCCGTGTTTTGTCTTTCGAACTATCTGGAATCATGTCTTTACCCTTTGCTTCGTACAGCCCCAGGCTGCACGATCAAAAATTTTCCTTCGCGATGCCGGCAATTGAATAATTTGGTAATTTTCAATTTGGTAATTGAAAAGTTCGAAATCTTTCACGCTCTCAACTCAATTACCCAATTTCCCGATTACCCAATCTATTTCGCTCCGGTCTTGCCAACCTTCTTCTTCAACTTCTCGCCCACATAGCGGACACCCTTCTGCTTGTACGGGTCCGGTGGCCTCAAGCTGCGCATGTCCGCCGCAACCTGGCCAACTTTCTGGCGATCAATGCCTGTCACAGTCAACTTGGTCTGCTTGGCATCAACGGCAACGGTTACGCCGGTGGGCAGCGGAAACTCAATCGGGTGCGAATAGCCCAGCGTGAACACAACTGTGTTCTTGCCCTTCAGTTCCGCGCGGTATCCAATGCCGACGATTTCCAGATCGCGGTTCCAGCCCTTGGTCACACCTTCTACCGCGTTATTCACCAGCGCGCGCGCCAGTCCGTGGACAGCCGCGTGGTCATCATCCTTGCGAGTGACATTTATGTGTCCATCCGCCTGCTTCAGTTCAACGCCGGAAGGAAGGTGCGTCTGCACCTGGCCCTTGGGCCCTTGAACCACAACAGTGTTGCCTTTCACTTCAAACTTCACTCCCTGCGGGAGCGGAATCGGTTTCTTTCCGATACGAGACATTTTGTTTCCAACCCTTCTCTTGAAGCGAGTCCTTCTGGCCGCTTGCGGCTGAATTCCACGCTGATTCTTTCCCGGCTCTTGGCTGTTGGCTTTTGGCCGTTAGCCAGGGCCTTCCTGATTCTTCCTGTTTCCAGAGGCTTCTACGGTTCACTGAGCCGCGTGCATCTGATTACTCAAGCCAAAAGTTAAAAGCCAATGGCCAAGAGCCGTTCACGCCTTCGGCGTGAACTACCACACCTCGCACAGTATCTCGCCGCCCAGGCCCTGTTTGCGCGCCTGGCGTCCCGTCATCACGCCCTTGGGCGTGGTGAGGATGTTGATCCCCAGCCCGCCGAGCACGCGTGGAATGTCGTTGCGTCCCACGTACACGCGGCAGCCGGGCCGCGAAATGCGCTGCAGGTTGGCGATGGCGGCATTGTTGTCCTGCCCGTACTTCAGGTAAATGCGCAGGACTTTTCTGCCTTCTTCCTCTGTCGGCTTGAAATTGGCGATGTAACCTTCTTCTTTCAGGATGCGCGCAATCTCCAGCTTCAGCTTGGAAGCCGGAACATCAAGCTTCTGGTGCCGTGCATGGATCGCATTGCGAATGCGTGCCAGTAAATCTGCGACCGGATCGGTCAAACTCATCTTCGTTTATCTCCTCTTATCGTCACCCGTTTGCTCCGGCTCCGCCGGAGAACCTGCCGTGACGTACTGCAAAACCGGCTATTGGCTCTTGGTACTTGGCTATGAGCTAACTGTCTTCAATTCGATCCAAAAAACTCTCCGCTTCTTGAGATTCTCTGGATCGCAGGCCAAATATCAATTACCAAATACCAACTACCAGGAACTCTTCGAAACCCCGGGGATCTCTCCCTTGAGCGCCAGGCCGCGGAAGCACAAACGGCAGAGGCCGAATTTGCGCAGAAAAGCGCGCGGCCGTCCGCAGATGCTGCAGCGATTACGGTGCTGGGTGGAAAACTTGGGCTTTTTGTTCGTCTTGGCGATCTTCGCTGTTGTTGCCATTTTGTCCTTTGCTAAATACCAATTACCAAATACTAAGTACCGCTCTTACTGCCTGAACGGCATTCCAAAATGCTTGAGCAGCGCCCTTGCCTGGTTATCGTCCCGCGCCGTAGTCACGATGGTCACGTTCATGCCCTTCAGCTTGTCCACTTTCGCGTAATCGATTTCCGGGAAGATCAGCTGGTCGCGCAGGCCGAGCGTGTAATTGCCCCGACCGTCAAATGACTTGGTCGATACGCCGCGAAAATCGCGCACACGCGGCAGAGCGACGTTGATCAACCTGTCGAGAAACTCATACATGCGAGGACCGCGCAGCGTCACCATGGCGCCAATGGCCATGCCTTCACGGACTTTGAAGGCTGCGATCGATTTCTTGGCCTTGGTCACAACCGGTTTCTGCCCGCAAATCTCGCCCAGGTCGCGGACCAGCGGATCCAGCATCTTCGTATTCTGCGTGGCTTCGCCCACGCCCATGTTCACCACGATCTTATGCAGCCGTGGGACAGCCATCGGATTGGTCGCGCCCAGTTCCTTGGCCAGCGCCGGAGCAATCTCTTTATCGAATTTGTCTTTCAGCCTTGCCGTTACTTTTGTCGTTGCCATTTCCTGCTGTTCCTTCTCCCACGGTTTCGGGGTGGTTACCGGTTCGTAGGGTCCTCAATTCTTGGTTTAGTATTTAGTACTTGGTGCTGGGCCGTAAGCTCGCAGCTGCTTCGCTTTCACCAACATTGCCTTGTCTTTCAAACAAGGCCAAATACTAATTACCAATTACTAAGTACCGCCTTCAGCTATTTATCCAACGGCGCATCGCAACGCCGGCAGATCCTCACATGCCGGCTGCCATGCATCTTGTGTCCAATGCGCGACGGTCCGCAGCTCGGGCATACCACCATGACGTTTGAGATGGCGATGGGCGATTCCTGCTCCGCGATTCCGCCTTTGATGTTGCGCTGCGGATTCGGACGCACGTTCTTCTTCACCATCATTACGTGCTCTACCAACACCTTGCTGGTGCCGGGAAAAACTCGCAACACGCGGCCCTGCTTGCCCTTGTCACGTCCGGTGATTACTTTCACCGTGTCATTGCGCTTGATATCGACTCTTATATGCATTGTCTGCCTTCAACCATTTGGCGGCCTCAACCTTGCATCCGCCGGAAAAAACTTCCTGTCTTGCCGTCTTCGTTGCTCTTTATGCGCCTCTGTTACAGAACTTCAGGCGCGAGAGAAACAATCTTCAAAAACTTCTTTTCCCGGAGCTCGCGGGCCACGGGACCAAACACGCGCGTGCCAATCGGCTCGCCGGTTTCATTGATCAGCACTGCCGCATTCTGATCAAAGCGGATATATGTGCCGTCGCGGCGGCGATGCTCTTTGCGCTGGCGCACGATGACGCACTTCACCACCGTGCCCTTCTTGGCCGTGCCATCCGGTGACGCTTCTTTCACTGAGGCGGTAATCACGTCGCCCAGGCTGGCGTTCAGGCCGGTATGTCCGCCCAGCGGCAGGATCATCTGCAGCCGGCGCGCTCCGCTGTTATCGGCCACATCGAGAATGCTCCTCATCATGACTGCCATGGTTGTATCCCCTTCTTAATCCCGTTTCATCAGCGATTCGGCCCTTTTGGCCGCCGAATCGCGCAGCCTCAAGCGCGGAAATCTTTGTCTACGATCCACACTCTTAAGCGGTTTTCGAATCGATGATCGCTTCTTCGCCACCTACCAGCTTGGCCTTCTGGATCACGTTCTTCAGCCGCCACCGCTTCAACTTGGACATGGGGCGCGTCTCTTCAATCTCCACAAAGTCGCCCACGTGCGCCGTGTTCTTCTCGTCATGCGCGTAGAACTTCTTGGATTTCGCTACGACGCGGCGATAGAGCGGATGCGCCTTCTTCATGATCACCTGCACCACGATGGTCTTGCTCATCTTGGTGGAGGTCACGCGGCCGATCTTGGTGCTGCGGCTGCCTTGTTTTTTCTGTGTTGTCTCTGCCATTTACTTTTTCCTCGCCTTGGCTGCGGTCTTCTTCTTTGCCGGCTTGGCTGTTTTGCCCTTGGCGGCAGCCTTGGTCTTCTTTTTCTTGGCGCTCTTGCCGGCAGCGGCCGTCTTTGCTTTTGGCTTTGGCTCAGCATCGCCGGCGGCGGCTTCCGCTTTGTGGCCGTTGCTGGGCGCCGCAATGCCCAGCTCCTTTTCCCGGATCACGGTATGAACGCGCGCTACGTCCTTGCGCAGGCCGCGGATCTTGGTCAGGCTCTCCGTCTGTCCCATTTTCAGCTGGAACTTGAGGCGGAAGAGCTGGTCATTGAGATCCTGCTGCTGGTGCAACAGTTCGGCATCGGTCAGATTTCTAAGTTTTTCGACATCCATATGTTGTTGTCTTCTCTTTTGCGTTAGCTTTTAGCTCTTAGCCTTTAGCCGAACCTGCCTGTTTGGCTGAATGCTGATTGCTGAGTGCTTCTTTCCTAGTGCGCATCCGCGCGGGCCACAAACTTTGTCCGCAGACCCAGCTTGTTTGACGCCAGCCGCATCGCTTCCTGAGCGTCCGTGCGATTCACGCCTTCCATCTCAAACAGGATCTTGCCCGGACGTACAACGGCAACCCAGTGGTCCGGCGCGCCCTTGCCTTTGCCCATACGAGTTTCGGCCGGCTTCTTGGTTACGGGCTTGTCCGGAAACAGGCGGATCCAGATCTTGCCGCCGCGCTTCACAAAACGCGTCATCGCCACACGGCTGGCTTCGATCTGCCGATCGGTAATCCAGCCCGGCTCCATGACCTTCAACCCGAAATCGCCGAAGGAAAGTTCTCCTCCGCGCCAGGCCTTACCGCACATGCGACCGCGCTGCTGCTTGCGGTACTTAACTTTTTTCGGCATTAACATAATTTCAATCCCTTGTTACTGCTGGCAGTTTGCGAGTTCTGGCTTTTGGCCCTTGGCTTTTAGCTCCTGGCAAAACCAAGCTGTCGCGATCTCCAATTCAAAGCGAAATACTAAGAGCCAATTACCAATAGCCGCTCTTAAAATGCTCCCGCGCCTGCGCGCTCAGGCTGCCGCTTTTTCTGCGGCAGAATGTCGCCCTTATAAACCCAGCACTTCACGCCGATCACGCCATACGTGGTGCGGGCTTCGGAAAAACCAAAATCGATATCGGCGCGCAACGTGTGCAGCGGCAAACGGCCTTGCAGATACCATTCCGATCGCGCGATTTCATTGCCGTTCAACCGGCCAGATACGCGGACTTTGATGCCCTTGCAGCCGAAACGCAGCGCCGAATCCACTGACTTGCGCATTGCCCGGCGGAAGCCAACGCGCTTTTCCAGCTGCAGCGCGATCCCTTCCGACACCAGCTGCGCATCAAGCTCCGGCTTGTGAACTTCCTGGATGTCGATAAACACATCGCGGTTCGTGCGCTTCTGCAACTCGACCTTCAGCTTGTCGATTTCCGCACCCTTGCGTCCGATGATGATGCCCGGGCGCGCCGTGCGGATGATGATCCGCAGCTTGTTGCCTGGACGCTCAATTTCCACCGAGCTCACGCCCGCGGACTTGAGCTTGTCC
>DAHUXR010000106.1 GCA_027307045.1 Acidobacteriaceae bacterium | reverse complement strand
AAATTGTTCGTCGCAGGGTCTCGCCAGACTTCACCCTATCCCAATTGTGCTCCTTGGGCTATAGCTTTCGAGGAACCTCTCTAATTGGGGCAGACACCAGATTTAGGCCAGTACCCGATGTTCCCCGCGATTCTGGCGGCGCTGCTTAAAACCTCGCCAGCGTCCAGCGTCAGAACTTCTCACGAAGCTCACAGCAATGAAGTGTTGACCGCGCTTTCTTTTGCATGACTCCGAGAACGCGCCGAATTTGCAGACTGCTCATACCCCTTTGCAATGGCCCCCAACATCCAAAAAGCAGTCATCCACTTGTCGAATGTGATCGTCGCATCCTCAAACACCGTCCCGACCCTCAAAGTGAGAACTGCGTATCGCTGCGCGCTTTCCGGCCTCAACGGCACAAGACCTTATATTAAGGTGTGAGAAGCGGCCCTGGTCTTCCCGCCGATTTGCTTCCAGACTTGCCAAGAGATTTCCGGGTTTCAGACTGAGACAGGAATCTGGCCCCAAGAGTGCCAAATTGGGACAGTTAATACCTGGCACACCCGACCATATAAAAATTCGCGCTTAGGTTCATACCGCTATATTGGAATGGTACATGTACTGCCGTTTAATTTTCGCCCTAAAAACGTTCGTTGTCCGCGACTTTAAAGATGAGGCAAATAAATACATAAGTCACTCATAATATTAAACTTAAATGATACATACGCGGCCCTCAAAAACCCCGCAGTGTTATTAAAAGTTTTAATACACCCCCAATGAAACCTTAATCCCCACCCCCCAAAATGTGCATTGCAATGCACTCCGGACAGGACTCGTGTGATCCGGCGGCACTGAGCGATTTAGGAGAAAAACGATGAAACCGTCTTCCGGGACTCTCTGGTTCCTGCGCATTTTCGTTGGTGTAGTTGCACTCGTTTTTGCAGTGGGTTACTACGGCCACGTTCGGGCGCAGGCAACCGATCCGAGCGGTACAGGCTCCGTTAGAGTCCCCTTGCGGCCTCTCGCGCCGCTTTCAAGCGTTCCCATTCCCCCAGTATTCGGCATGGAAGGAATCCTAGCCGACAAAACAGCGGCGATTGAGTTGGGAAAAGCCTTGTTCTGGGACATGCAGGCGGGCAGCGATGATATCCAGGCTTGCGCCAGCTGCCACTTCAATGCAGGAGCAGACAGCCGGGCCAATAACGAAGTAAATCCTGGCCAGGCGGGCGGCGATACCACTTTCCAGTTAGGCGTTCCGCTCAACGGAACACTGGGTCCAAACTACCATTACAAAGCCGGCACAGCCGGCGCGGGTTTCGGCGGCTACCACGACGGAGACTATCCGTTTCGCAAAGTGGCGGACGTCAACGACCGCTTCAGCGTAATTTCCGACGTTAACGACGTTTCCGGTTCGCAAGGGCAGTTCGGCCTGACCAATGACACGATCACGGTCCAGACCGTTCACGGTGGGGACCTTAATAACAGCATCAATCAGGTCAATGATCCAAGAAACACCGGCGACAGCGATACCCCGACACTCCTCTTCGGGAACGATAGACCACACCTGTCCACCAGACCGAGTCCGATAAGCATTTCCAACAAAGGCCGAATTCCGCAGCCGAACAGCAATAGAGGAAACAACGCAGGCAGCAACGACACCAACACCAATAGCGTGGAAACCACGACTCCGGTGATTGATCCGGTTTTCTCTTACCCGAGCGAGGCAGACCCGACGACGCGAATCAATACTCGCAGGGTGACCGGGCGCAATACCCCCAGCGCAGTAGATGCAGTGTTCAACTACCGCAATTTCTGGGATGGCCGCGCGCAGAACGTATGCAACGGCGCGAATCCATTCGGCACCCGCGATAAGGCAAACCACCTGCTTGTGGTTGATCCGATTGATGGCAAGCTGGGACCGACCCAGGTGAACATGGTAAATTCGGCGCTCTGCTCGCAATCGCTGGGCCCGATCCTAAGTTCAACCGAAATGTCTGCCGACAACCGGAACTTCCACCAGGTCGGCAAGAAATTGCTCGCCCGCGTGCCGCTAGCCAAGCAGTTGGTAGATCCGACTGACAGTGTGTTGGGCGTGTTTTCCAAGTCGCCTGACAGAGGGCTGAAAACCAGCTACGCAGCGCTGGTACAGAAAGCGTTTCAGCCGGAATGGTGGCAGTTTGCGCAGCACATTTGCGAAACCGCCGATGGCAGCACGTTAACGACGATAGATCCAGCCAAATTTCAGACCTGCCCGGCCGGCACCAACGACTACAGCCTGATGGAATACAACTTCTCCCTGTTCTGGGGCGTAGCGGTCCAGATGTACGAAAGCACTCTGGTGGCCGACCAAACGCCGTTCGATAAATACCTGGAGCAGCAGCAAACCTACACGCTGATCGGGGACAACCTGAAGAACCAGTACACCATTCAGTTGCAGCCCGGCATTACGCCGTACACGCTTTCAGTCATCGGCTTGAACCCGTCTCTGGACGCCAGCGATCAGGACACATACGCATTCGACGATGGCCAGGGACGCGTGATGGGCGCGGGAGTCAATGGCGCCACCATTGATTATGCCAGCGGCACCTTGAATATCTTCTTTGGAGACCCGCCGGTCTCCCTGGTCCCTATCCAGATTAACTACTCCGTGGGAGCGGTTCCGTTGACTCAAGGACAGCTACGCGGTTTGCACCTCTTCCAGGGTAACGCAGGCTGCGTGGTTTGCCACGGTGGTCCTGAGTTGTCCAACGCTTCAGTGGGAACCGTGACTGGATTCCCAGTGGAACGGATGATTATGGAAGACGACAGCGCTCGCGTATATGACACGGGTTATTACCACATCGGCGTACGGCCAGCGGCGGAAGATGCCGGCCTGGCAGGAACCGATCCGATCGCCGGTCTTCCACTATCGCAAGCAGAACTCATGCGTCAGCACGCTTGCGACGGCGGCTATGAAATGGCGCTGGTACCTGGACGCCGCGGTGACGGAATCGCTCCCTCACCGATGAATTGCAATGACGACATTGCGCGCGGCGGGTTCTTCAAGGCCCCGCAGCTTCGCAACGTCGCTCTTACGGCGCCGTATTTCCACAACGGCAGCCAGCTCACGCTGGAGCAGGTAGTGGAGTTCTACAACCGCGGCGGCGACTTCAACACAGTTGAAGAAGTCAAGTACATGGACCCAGACATCGAGTTGCTGGGCCTGACCGCACAGGAAAAGATCGATCTGGTCGATTTCCTGCGCAACGGCCTGACGGACCCGCGGACTGTGGCGCAAGCGGCCCCGTTCGATCATCCGCAGTTGTACACGCCAAACGGTCATCCGCACAGCGGGAACGGCTATCCGATTACACCGGACCCGAAACATCCAGACCGTGCGACAGACCAGCTAATGGAAATTCCGGCAGTGGGAGCCCAAGGCGGCAAGCCTCTTCCCACATTCCTGGAGAACCTGTTGGGAGGGCAAAATGCCGGTTCCAACTAGATTCGCAACGGACAGAGCCTGGCCACAGCCTCCGGCGCGGCCAGGGCAGCAAGATCCAGACAACACATCAGCAAGGCAGAGCAGTACGAAATTGCAGTACGACGACGGAAGGAGCTTCAAAATGCGGGGATTTGAGCAACTAACCAAGAGATTCAAGGTGGCGGGAGTTGTACTGCTGCTGCTGATTATGGGGCTGGGCACGAGAGCATCGGCCCAGAGCCTAAACCCAATTCCGTGGCCGACGCCGGCTGCGATTCCGGCGCCAACGCCGATACAACCGCCGCGTGAAGGCAATATGCCGACCGGCTTTGACATCACCGGTTTCATTCAATATGCCTCCCTGGATGCAACTCCCGGGCTATGCAACAAGGATGACAATCCGACACCGACGCCGGCCAACCCCCCATTGCCGGCGCAGTGCAAGATCACCGGCGGCTGGATTGAACTCAACAACAATCTAATCCGCGTTCCCCAGAGCACGGTGGTCATCTATCCCAATACGCTGTTGACCTGGGAAGAGACGTTTGAGTTGAACCCGAACACCCACCAGACTGACCCGATCTTCCAGTCAGGGCTGGCGATGGCCGATACAGTGCGCTTTCCCGGCACATATCAGGGCCACGTTCAGGGCAACATCGTCAACGGTCAATATATTGCCGGACTGGTCTTTATCTACCAGGACCCGGCGAACTTCACTCAGGGCTACATCGAGAGTTTCGATTACGCGCACGGCATCATGGTCGTAAACGGCTTCCGGGTGCAGATCAACGATCCGCCGATCACATTTACGGTACCGAATCCGGATGGCACGCCGCTTCTTGATGGCAATGGCAATCCGATGGTAGTGACGAAGGGCCGTTATAGCGCCGGACAATCGGCTGATCCGCGTTTTGCGGTTGACCAGAACAACCCGACCGTAAACTCGCAGACCGGCTACCCGATGTGTATTCCAGCCACGGCTCCCGGAGCTTATAACGGCGAGCTGGGCATTCCGGGCCTTCCTGATCCGTATCTTGGGGGGAACGACGATCCGCAGTGCCCGGAAGTGAACCGTCCTCGTGACGCCGTCATCGGAACCGTGCTGCAGCCGATCTTCACCATGAACCTGCCAGGTGCTGCGCCGACGGTTGAAAACCCGCATCCGCAGGACCCTCTTCTGGAAATGCCGTTTGAAGTGGGGGATTTCGTCAACATCGTTGGCACCCTTGAGATGGATGATCAGGGGCCGTTCATGACGGCAACCGACGTTGAAGCCCTGACCGTTGGCGCTTACACATGGCCCGGAAGCGATCCGGCATACATTCACGAAGATGTGGTCATCCAGGGCACCGGCGGAGTAGACCCGCAATTCTTCCCGCAGGAAGCCGGCGTGCGCACCAGAGTGGAAGGTTTCACCACGGACATTGCGCGCCAGGTTGACGTCTCAGCTGTTGACCAGGATTGCAACGGCAACCTGACATTCCGCGAGCCGGCATGGGCGGCGAACTTCCCGGTTGAGCCGGGACCTCCGGGAATCGGCGTAAAGGGCCGTTGGCGCATGCGCTTCCCGCAAGGCGGCAACTTCCTTCCCGCGGTGCAGAACGTTGGCGCACGCGTCAGTGGCAGCTTGCCGGGCAAGAACAAGAACGGTCTGACCTACTCCGAATATCAATTGCCCAGCAGCGAGTTCATCTTCCCAGAGAACCAGGTGCCGGGTACACGTCAGCCGATGTCCAACTTTGCTGACATCCTTTTCCTCGACAACGGCATGGGCCAGTTGCCGATGGTAAGCGACGTTTTCGATAGCTCCCAGATTCAGCTGGGACAACAACCGGCTCCGTTTTTCCCCAACCAGGTGATGGGCCAACTTGTTCCCTTTCCCGATAACACGTTGCCTCCGCTGACTTGCGTCCCTGGCGCGATAACAACGCTCGCCGTGCCAGCCTTCACCTCAAACCCGAATCCGCCATTCGCTGGAATTACAGTCACGCTTGACGGTACAGGCAGCAATCCGCCAACCGGTCCATTTACGTGGGCCCAGGTCATCAATCCTGGCGATCCAATCATTACCCTCAGCGACGTGAATGCCGCGAAGCCGACCTTTGTGGTCCCGACGATAGCCGGAGCGCAGAACCTCACGTTCTCACTCCTGGTCGGAAACAATGGCACGAACGGCAGCAGCGTCCCACCCTCGGCGCTGGCAACTCTGATCGTGCCGGTTGTGATCGCGCCGGCCGGTACAGCCCCGGTTGTCAACGCAACGGCCTCTGCTCCAAATCCTGATGTTCAGCTTCCCGGTGGACCAGTCGTAAACCCAGCACCGGTAATAACTGGAACAACTATTACCGTAGCCAGCGGCGCACCGGTAACCTTGAGCGCGACCTGTGTTGATCCTGCTCAGGCGCCGGGTGTGGCCTGCAACTCCACCTTCACCTGGGCTGCATCGCCTTCAAACCCCTCGGTTGTCGCGTTGTCTTCAACCACCGGCTCACCAGTAACCTTCACCGCACCTACAGTGCCGGAGCTCACGCCTGCCCAAACCTTCACCTTCACGGTAACGGCAACCAGCAGCGTAGCGCCGAATTTGGTCAGCGCGTCTGCAACCGTGACCGTAATCGTCCGTCCGGCCACTGACACGATCGTGATCAGCAACATCGTCTATCGCCGTACCAAGGGCCGTCTGATTGTGAACGTCAGCGACTTTACGCCAAACGTCACGCTGACGTGCACTTTGGACATCATCAACCCCGCCACCGGACTCCAGTGGCAAGGCGTGATGGGACCAATCATCCCATTCGCACAGGGCGTGTTCTCAATCCGCTTCAGCAACATACCGCCGCCGAACCAAGTGACCATCACTTCGGACGCTGGTGGATTTGCCCAGGGCGGCATCACGTTCCTGCGGTAAACAAACCTGGGGCTGCCGGACTTTCGGCCCGGCAGCCTCAATAGCAGAAAGTACTTCCCCCGCATCGGGCTCGAAGAAGCGGGACGGTTAAAAGAAGCATTCATCGAAGAGAGGAACCAAAATGAACTCGAACCTTATGCGGGCCGCAAGCAAGGACAGCAAACAGACCTTGCCAACTCGCTCATGGAAACGCAGCCTGATGCTGGCTCTGGTTACCCTAATGTGTGTATCCAGCGCGTTTGCGGCACCGGGCGTGCAAATCGGCAACCAAAACATGTTCCGTCCCAGCGGGTTGATTCTAGCCACAGTGCCAAACCCAGTTGCAGGCGGAGCTCCATTAATTGATTGGTGGGTGGCGGATGAAGCTTCGGGCTTCTGCCGCCTCGATAACACTGCCCCATACAGCGGCGTTACCACCCCGCCTTCCAACGGTATCCTGAACCTCAGCACCTGCTACCTGCCGGGAACGTTCGCTCCGGTGGATTACCAGGTAGAAACCAAGGGCGTCATCAACAATCAGGGCGTTGCTTCCAACGGTTACGTCTTCGTTGCCGGAATTAAAGAAGTTACCCGCATTGAGTTTGAAGCATCTCCAACAGAGCCGGGTAGGACGCGCATCAACGCAAAGTCGCAGGTCAAAATTTTCGACAGCGTAAATTCGCGGTTTGCCAACGGCTTGCCTGTGAATGGCCCTCGCTTTGTGCGTGACGTTCGCATGGGCCCGGATGGCAAGCTTTACATCTGCTTCCAGGGCAGCGGCGATATCTGGCGCATCCGGAATCCCCTGACGCCCAACTGGACGCCCGCCGGGAACGCAGTGGAGCGCGTGGGAACCTCGTTTAACGGCAGAACGCTGCTCAGCATCGCCTGGGTCGGCCATGATCTATGGGCAACGCAAGCCGGCTTTATCAACCGCATTCAGAATGCCGACCTGTGCTTCTACTCGGGCCCCCAATGCCAGGCCATGCTGGAGTTCGGCAAATTGCAGACCCAGCAGGGATTGGCCTCTGACCAGTTCATTTCCTCCCATACTGATGGACGCTGGCTCTATTGGGGCAATGGCAACCGCATCATTCGCTATGACACCTTCAGCGCGGATAACATGCAGGTCTGGAACCAGAGCGGTTTTGTTTGCTCAGTAGCTAAGGTCGCTCCGCTCTGCCCGATCAGTCCCATTCCTCAGGAGTACAGTCTGGTGTTCGGCATTAACTTTATCCAGACCTTGACTCCAACAACGCTCACTTTCTTGCCCAACTCTGACGGTTCTCCGGCCTTTATTGAGGACATGACCGTCACCACTGACCCCATCATTGAAGCTCCGCCTCCGGCCATTGCCGGAATTCTGCCCAAGACCGGCAGAGCCTGGCTGTACCCGGCTTCCACCACAATGCTTCAGGAGCCCTGTATCAGCACGCCGGTGCCCAACATCATTAACACACCGCCCAATCCGCCACCATGCGTCAACAGCCAGATTGGCAATGACAATCCTCCGGTTGGAGCTCCTGCGCATGACGCCGCCAAACGCGCCGTCCTGTTGCTTTCAGGCCTGACCCACCCCAGAGGTCTGATTTGGTTGCAGACCAACTGGTGGGTTTCTGACGAAGACAAGGGCTTCTGCCGCATTGATCAGAACCCGATCACCGGCGCCGCGGGCTTGAGCAATTGCTTCAAACCAGCGGGGTTTGTACCTGGACAGCCTGCAGCCTCGGCCCCTGATGGCCTGGGTCGCCAGAACGTATATGTTCCGGATTCTTCGGGTTGCGTAACCGGGGCATGCACTCAGACTGGCAGCATCGCGCGGCTCGTCTTTATCCCAAGTGTCACCGGCGGAACGGTGTCACAAACTGGCGTTCTGAATTCCGGCAAAGGCGTACCGTCAGCAGTAGCCATTCCAAACGGTCCGTTTAACGATGGCGCCGTTTACATTGGCTATTACAACAACGGCAAAATCAGCAAGATCCAGACGCCGGCAACCGCTCCCACAGCGCCTATCGTGGTAGGTGGGACCGCTAACTCCATTGGCGTGCTCAGCCTGGCGTTTATTGGAAACAACCTCTATCTGGGCGAGCTTGGACCGCCGGCCAATGCCGGAGGCCAGCTGATCAAAGGCGGCCAGGTAACGGAGCTGATCGCAGCTTCGCCTAGCACCTCACGCGGCAATGCAATCGTGATCAATAAACCGATCTCGCGCCTGCAAAGCCCCGATCCGCAATTGCTCAACGAACCTCAGGTCTTCATCAACCCGGCGGCATTGGCAATGGGCCCGGTAGGCGATCGTGAAAGGTGCCTGCCTCCGCTGGGCGTGAAGCTCTCATCCACCATACCGGCTGATCCGGGGCTCGCTCCCGGGCTTTACCTGGGCTCACTGGGACAGGCAGCCGACGCCGCGGCAGTAAGCGGCGGAATGGACCAGCCGCCTGAAGTGGACCAGTTCGGCACCATCTGCTCCACCATGGTCGACTGGGTGGCGCAGGCGTCGTTCAATCCGCTCCTGAGCCTCAACCAGCCACTCGGCCCGGTGACGGCCCTGGCCTTCAACAGCCAGACCGACTCCAAAGCCAATTTGGCGATTGCGGATGACCTGGGATTGTTCATCCCCGATCAATCGCTCCAGAACAGCGCAGTCCTGTTCCCGACCACTACCACACACGGTCAGGGACACGTTTACATTGTTCCGTAACTTCAACGTTTAACCAACAGGCTGGCGGAAGATCGCCAGCCTTTTTTTTTGCTAATCGCCATGGATTCAACCAGCGTTAGCGGAATTTAGGTTTGAGGTAAACTGCTGCTTATGCGATTCGTCTTTTTGTTTCTCACATTTTTCTGCGGTTTGCCGGTGTTCGCCAAGGACGCACCAAAGGCCATGTTGGCATCACATAATGACATTAAGGGGCCCATCATCGGGAACTCTCACATCGAGGACCTTGAAATATTTGCGGACGGACGCGTGCGCTACAGCGAGTCCGGCAATGATCGCAAAACGGGCACTTTCAGCGCCAGGCTCACGCCGGCGGAATTGCATCGCTTGACTGTTTTGCTGAACAGCAAGGAAATGCGCGCGGTGCCTGCGGAGATCCCATCACAGATTAAAGTCGTGGATTTTGACTGGGAAGCGCAACTGAATTTCCGGCACGGTTCCGGCCGGCAGACCATCGCGATCAAGAATTTTTATCCCATGCTGAACACACAACGCCCAGCCTACCCCAAAGCGTTGATCGAACTCGAATGCATTCTGCGCGATCTGCAGGCGCGCGCCACCAAGCGGCCCACACATACCGAGGATGAAGACTGGTGCCCGGAATCGTCGGGGAAATCCCCTTAAGAACAGGTCACAGTTATTGTCGAAAAAGTTTCGGGTGCTTCCCGGTAGACCAGTTGGGCCTGAGACAGCTCGCCAGCGGCTCTTACTTTACGTAAAAAAAAGAGAAGACGTCTGTCATCCATCTCACCACCGCGACGCGCCATCCTGAGAGGCAAGCCACGCGAAATGCAATGTGTTTTGACACCGTTCTCGCGAAGCCGAAGGATCGGCTCCGCTGCACAATAGGGTTATCCAGGACTGCTCGGAGGATCGACGGCCCTGAAGAGTAGTAGAGCAGATCCTTCGCCTTCGCATGCAGGAGCATGTTCCGGATGAAGCATGGCAGGCTCGGCTCAGGATGGCACCATTGATGGAGGACAGCGACTGGCGATTCGGGATATTCCAACCATGGAATCGCATTCCGTCGTGACACTTTTATCAGTGATCGCTGTTCATCACGGATGGGCCTTGAAAAAGATAAAGAAAGGTTGGGCCAGGCCTGGACAAACACTCCCGTCCAGAAGCGCCGCGACAAACGCGCTACGTGCGTTTGGAATTTTGGCCTCACTTTTGACAAAGCTCGGCGCGTTGTTCCGTCACAGCCATTCGCTAAATAACAACCCGCCGTTTTCGGCGGGTTGTCTCGTCTGAATCCTTCTGCGCTAGTGTTTCTTGCGCTGTTTGGCCAGTTCTTTCCTGCGCTCTTCCGCATGAATAAAAACGTCATCAGGATCTCTGAGATGCTTTTCCCACTTCTCCCGGACTTTGCCGTGGCGGCCCCAGTCTTCAAGCTCAAGCTGGTGCAGGTCTTCCAGAAATTCCTGGTTCATTTCCGCCTGCAGCTCCTGCGTGAAGCTGGAAAACAGTTTTGCCGTTTTTGATTTGAACAACCCGGTCTGCTGCAATGTATAGCAGTGGCCCACAAATCGCCGCAAACGCTGTGTTGAGTTCTGAGAGGGTGTGATAAATCAGGGACTTTTGAGTAACATCAGTGATAGCCATTGTCGCCTCGTGGTTAGGTGCTTTGGTTAGGGACGTTACCCGGTCGCAACACCGGGAGCGTCCCGACTTGCTTATACACTCCGCGCGAATCGGATGCAACGAAAAAAGAGCGAATCAGAATTTTTCCTTCCGCAGCAAGCTGCCCTGGCTTCCTCATTAGCTATCGCCACGCGTTGGCTCGCAATGCGACCAATCTTTTGAATTTTTAATTTGTCCTTAACGGCAGCCTAATTCCACCCCTCTACTCTTGTCATGTCTCGTAGTACGAACTTCGGGTTCCGGTCCTTCCGGGCTGGACCCAAAACACTGCAGTCTGAATTTTTCGGGGAAGAGAGATAACGGCATTCCCTTCCGGTCTCTGAAACCCCGCTTTTTTGTTGAGTTTTTTTGCGGCGATATGCCTGTTGATAAGAAGACGGAAATATCGGCAAGTCATTTTTGGCTTGCAATGATGCTCGGCAAATGAAGGCTTTGCCGGATAGGCGCGGTAAATCACCAGCATTTGAAAATTTAATCCGTCTTCAAGCCGTCTTTAATGCCACGGATATTAAGTATCGCTTTACGAGTATCGCAACACGAAGTATCAGGGGTAAGAGGAGAGATCCTTCCGGGCTCCCATCCCTAAGGCAGTTTCAAACAAGGCTCTCATTTTGTCCGGCTTCAGCTACGGCGCGAAGCCAATGGAGGAATCCCATGATTTCCGCACGCACATCCCTGCGATTTATTTCCGTTGTATTGCTTGCCCTCGCGTTGAGCGCATTTGCCGCTCCCGAAAACGATTTCAGCGGCACATACACCCTGGGGGCCGCGGCAGCGGCGGGAAAAGACGTGCAGCTTACGATCATGCTGACCGTCGCCAACAACACTTCCTCCAGCATCAGCAACGCCACCATCTCCCTGCATGAGCCGCAGGCCGGCCGCATTGTCTATGGACAACTGGCTGGTCTTTCGCTCGCCGCCGGCAAGAGCACGCAGGTAAACGGATCGTTTCGCGTGCCCCAGGCCCTGTACGAGTCCTGGCAAAAAGGCAGCAGTCCGGCCATGAGCGTTACGTACAACGACGCACAAGGCAATCCGGTCCAGACATTCATTCAGTTCTAAGCACCCCCTTTTGGAGGCAACACCCATGCGCGCCCAAATTATCACGCGAGTTAATACAGGAACCAAGCCTGCCGGATTGCTCCGGCTTTTAGCCATGCTAGTGCTGGTGATGGCGGTCCTGTCTCCTCTGGCCGCGCGGGCCCAGGGGAATTATGTCTATGTGAATAACCAGGCGGCCGCCAACACGGTCTCCGCTTATTCAGTCTCCGCCACGGGCGCGCTCACGCAATTGAGCGGCTCGCCCTTTTCAACCGGCGGAGTGGGCGCGAATGTGGTTTGCTATGGACTCAACCGGATCACTCTCAGTCCGATTAATAACCTGCTGTTCGTGGCCAATACGGGCGACCGCACCATTACTTCGTTCTCGATTAATCCGGCCACTGGGGTACTTACGCGCGTCGCCGCGCCGTTCCCCACGTTGCTCACGCTGGATTCATGCCAGGGCATTTCACTGGCGGCCACGCCGGACGGCAATTTTCTGTTTGCATCAAGCAACGGCCAGATTCAAGCGTTCACCATCAACGCCGGCGGGACGCTGACGCCGTTTGTGAACCCTCTTACAGGGACATCTCTTACACCAAACTGCTGCTCGCCCAATGCCGGCATGGTGATTTCTCCCAATGGCCAGTTTCTGGCGACTTCAAATCAAACCAGCGTATCGATGTTTACCATCAATGCCGGGGCATTGACGCAGGTCACGGGATCGCCCTTTGCCAAGACCGGTTCGGGAAGCCTTTCCGGCCTGGATTTCAGTTGCGCCGCCGATCGACTGTATGCCGGTGAAGCCACCGGCAGTCCCGCACTTGCGGACGGATGGACAGTTGACAATTCAGTGGGCACCACCACGTCGGGCATTCTCACTCCGGTCCCCGGAACGCCGTTTACATCGTCCGGAAACAATTCCAACCTGGTCTTATATAGCCCGGACAACAGTTTGCTTTTCCAGAGCAACCAGTTCACCAACAGCGTCAACTCTTTCACGGTGAATCCAGATGGCAGCCTGGTGAACGTTGGAAAATTCGGCACCACCACACAGGTTCACACGCCCGCCGGAATGGCTACCGATGCTACGGGCACCTTCCTTTATGTAGCGGACGACGCATTCGGAATTGCGGTATTCAGGATCGGCAATGGTGGCGTGCTGGCGGCATTGAGTGATGTTGCCATCAATCGTCCCGGCGAAATTCAGGACCTGGTGGCTTATCCCGCGCGCAGCTGCAACAGCGCGGACCTTACGCTCTCCATGACGGCCGTTCCGGCGACGTCCCCGGCGGGCGCGCCCATCCAATATCAGCTCAGCATTAAAAACAATAGTTCAACCACGGTTTCATCGGCTGTGGTCGCGGACACATTCCCGCCTACGCTTACCGCCGGCGGAAGTTCGCCCATCGTGAATCCAGCGGGCGCAACACGCTCAAACAGCGTTTCCGGTACCACGGTCACGGGCAATGTGACGATCACGACCACCGTCCCTAACCAGCTTTTTGCCGGAGAAACCGTCACCGTAAGCTCAGTCCCGGCGCCAAGCACGCCAAACCCGATCCAGTCAGGCTTCTTCCTGACAGACCCCACGTTCAATGGCGTGTTCCCGATTGTTTCGGCGACGGCAAACAGCTTCACCTACACGCAGTCGATTCCACTTTCATCATTTCCGCAGCCCACGCTTACGATTGCCGCCACAAATGGCGCGCAACGTTTGAACGGCACGGTAACCATCACGACGACCCAGCTGTTCCAGCTCCCGGCGGGCGAGACGCTGACGATCGCCAACGTGGGCAATTCAAGTTTCAACGTACCGTCGCCAGGGGTCGCCGTCACCCAAATTGCGCCGACAAAATTTACGTATCAGCAACCGGGCCTGCCTGATGCCGTGAGCGGCGGCGGAACCGCCAAAGCCCCACCCAACGTGCCTCAGACGGACACGGCGGGCGGCGGAAGCGCCAATAACGCGGCTTGTCTTGTGACGGCCGGTCCCGGCACTTGCAGCTTTGCGAACTTCGCTCCGCATCCGGTCATCGTGGCGCTCACAGGCGCAAACCGCTCGGGCAATGTGGTAACCATCACCACCACGGCGCCGCATCAGATTTTTGCCGGACAATCAGCCACCATCAGCGGCGTTGCCGATACCACTTTCAATGGGGTATTTACGGTCGTCTCCGTTCCTACTCCCACCACGTTCACGTATAAGCAGACCGCGGCCAACGCAATTAGCGGCGGAGGCAGCGTGAGCGTGCCGGCCACAGCGGCCCAGCTGATTACGTTCCCCAACCTGGGCACGGGAGAAACACGCAGCGCCCTGCTGACGGCAACGTCAAAGAGCAATCTGCCCAACGGGACGGTCATCAGCAACACGGCGAACATCACCAACAAATCCACGGTCGATCCCAATCCAGCCGACAATTCAGCTACCGCGACGACTACGATTGGCACGCAGACCGGGACCACGCTTACGGTTCCCCCGGCAACCGGTCCTTACGGTGGAAATGCCACTGTGACTGCCACGCTGAAAACCAGCGGTGGCACACCGGTCCCGAACGAAACAATTGGATTCAACTTCAATCAGAACAACAGCGTTTATAACGCGGTAACGGATGCCAATGGCGTAGCAACGGTCCTTGTTCCGCTGGGCTTCACCACGGTGGGCCCACACCCGCAGGCTTTCACCGTAACTTTTGGCGGAGATGCCAGCTTTGCCGCCAGCAGCGCCACGGGAGATTTGACCGTGACCAAAGCGCAGTTGACCGTCACGGCAGACAATCAGTCCAGACTGTACGGCGATCCCAATCCGACGTTTACCTATACCATCACTGGATTTGTAAATGGCGACACAATCTCTGTAGTGAGCGGAACCGCGGATTGCACCAGCACCGCGACTCAGGCAAGTCCGGTTGGCACTTATCCCATTACGTGCACGAACGGAACGCTCTCCGCACAGAATTACTTATTCGTCTTCGTGGACGGCACTCTCACGGTAAATCCGGCGCCCTTGACCGTAAACGTTGACAGCGTATCGCGCCCCTATGGCGATCCGAACCCGGTCTTCACCGGAACGATCACCGGAATTAAAAACGGCGACAACATCACGGCAACTTACAGCACCACGGCCACGATCACCAGCTTTGTGGGAACGTACCCGATCACTGCGACACTGTCCGATAACGGCACCGGGGCCCTGACAAATTACGCGGTCACAATCAATAACGGCACGCTTACGATTACGCCCGCGGCCCTGGTGGTAACGGCGAATAATGCGGCGCGTCTCTATGGCGATCCGAATCCGCCGTTCAGCGGAACCATTGCTGGAATCAAGAATGGCGACAACATCACCGCCATCTATACAACTACTGCCACGCCGGCCAGCCCGGTCGGAACGTATCCGATTATTCCGACGTTGACCGACAACGGCACTGGCACGCTGGTGAACTATGTCATCACCGCGAACAACGGGTCCCTTGTTATCAGCCCGGCTCCGTTGACGGTGACAGCGGCTAACGCCACCATGCCTTACGGTGGTCCAATACCAGTCCTGACTGGCACGATTGTCGGGATTAAGAATGCCGATAACATCACGGCCACCTACAGCACCACGGCAACTGTTACGAGCCCTGCGGGAACTTATCCAATCGTGCCCGCGGTCTCTGACAACGGCACGGGAGCCCTCTCCAACTATTCGGTGACCCTCGTCAATGGAACTCTCACCGTGACCCAGGCAATTCTCACGGTGACGGTGAACAATTCCAGCATGATCTACGGCGATCCTCTGCCGGTATTTACCGGAACCATCGCCGGAATCGTGAATGGCAACAACATCACGGCCACTTACACCACGGTTGCCACTTCTGCCAGCCCGATCGGAACTTATGCCATCGTGCCCGTGCTGTCTGACAACGGCACCGGCGCCCTGGCCAACTACATCGTGGTCATCAACAATGGCGTTCTTACCATCAACCCGGCTCCGCTCACGGTGACGGCGGCCAATGCCAGCATGATCTATGGCGATCCTCTGCCGCTGTTGACCGGCAGCATCGTCGGAATTAAGAACGGCGACAGCATTACCGCAACTTTCAGCACCACGGCAACTTCGGCCAGCCCTGTCGGAACGTATCCAATCGTGCCGACGCTAATCGACCCGACGAACAAACTTGGCAACTACACGGTCAGCTCCTTGAATGGAATCCTCACCATCAATCCGGCTCCGCTGACGGTGACTGCTGATAACGCCAGCAAATTGTTTGGCACGCCGAATCCGCTCTTCACCGGCGTGATCACGGGAATTAAGAACGCCGATCCGATTACAGCTACTTATTCCACCACGGCTACCGCAACCAGCCCGGCAGGTACGTATCCGATCACTCCTGCGCTGGTTGATCCGTCCGGCAAACTGGGCAACTACACCGTCACTTCTAACAATGGCACCCTGACGGTGAATCCGGCCCCGACGGCCAACTT
Source organism: Acidobacteriaceae bacterium (assembly GCA_027307045.1). Lineage (GTDB taxonomy): Bacteria > Acidobacteriota > Terriglobia > Terriglobales > Acidobacteriaceae > Angelobacter. The sequence continues at coordinate 135 of DAHUXR010000106.1, read as the reverse complement.
CGTGTTCGTCAACAACCAGGCTGCAACGGGCAACAGCATCAACGGCTACTCGGTGGCCGCTGACGGCACCCTGACCGCGCTGGCCGGTTCGCCGGTAGCAACCGGTGGTCTCGGAGCGAATGCGGCTTGCTCTTC
>DAHUXR010000105.1 GCA_027307045.1 Acidobacteriaceae bacterium | reverse complement strand
GAAAAGACCGGAATGCGAAAGGGCTTAAAGGGGAAAATTCTTCGCGGGTTGAGAAGAATCTGATTGTTAGTAATACAGAGGGCACAGAGGAGCACAGGGAGAACAATCAATTTAGGGGACTTCCGCTCGGCTTACGTAACTTTCGAGCGGCTCGTTCATACAATCATGGAATTTTCCTCCTCCGTGTTCCTCTGTGTCCTCTGTGGTAAAAAAGAATGTGGCCAACGGAATCAAATCCTTCTTCCTCGATGGACCCGCGGGACGGCTTGAGGCCTTGCTGAATCAGGGCCAGCCGGACGCGACACATGCCGCGCTGGTCTGCCATCCGCATCCTTTATTTGGCGGGACGATGCACAACAAAGTCGTCTACCACGCCATGAAAACGCTCAGCGGCTTTGGCTTCCCGGTACTGCGCTTCAACTTTCGCGGCGCGGGCCTGAGCGATGGCGAGCATGATCGCGGACATGGCGAGCAGGAAGACGTGCGCGCGGCACTCAACTGGCTCGATTCCGCGTTTCACCTGCCCATGATCTTCTGCGGGTTTTCCTTTGGCGCAGCGACGGGCCTGCGCGTCGCGTGTGACGACGAGCGCGTGGTCGGCTTGATTTCTCTGGGAACTCCGGTCGGTGTGCAAGGCCGCGCTTACACCTACAAGTACTTGCCGGACTGTACGCGGCCAAAGCTTTTTGTCAGCGGATCGCTCGACCAGTACGGCCCGCCTGAGAGTTTGAAAAAAGTTGTTGAGGCCGCGCCAGAGCCCAAAGAGATGGTGATTGTGGAAGGCGGCGACCATTTCTTTGAAGGCCATCTGCCGGAGATGCAGTCAGCGATTCATGCGTGGGTGAGCAGGATGTTCGCGCCGGGCCAGCAGGCGGAAGCCAGCTAATGTCGATTGCCCACAGCATGCGCTCCGCGGCGCGCGAAGTTTTTCTTCACGCCCTGTCCGAGGCCAGCATCGAAAAAGCCTTTGATCGCCAGGTGCATTACCAGCGCGGCGTGCTGCGCGTGTGCGACGACTTGTATGATCTCAAGTCCTATGGCCGCGTGGTGTCGATTGCGTTTGGCAAGGCAGCGCATCGCATGGCAGAGATTCTTGCCCGTCAGGTCGGCGCGACGGTGGAAGGCATCATCGTTGATCCCAACCAGCATCCCTACCAGCTTGCGGGATATCGCTATTTTGCCGGTGGACATCCGCAGCCCAATGAAGAATCCGTGCGGGGCGCCGAGGCAATTTTGAAAACGCTGGGCGCTCTGAATCCGCAATCGCTGGTCATTTTTCTGGTGAGCGGCGGAGGATCGGCAGCGGTAGAGAAACCAGTGGATTCTGAGATCACGCTACCCGATCTGGTCGCGACGTATAAAGCGCTCGTCAATTCCGGAGCGCCCATCGCGAAGATCAACGCAATACGCAAGCATCTTTCCGCAGTCAAAGGCGGACGGATGGCCCAGGCCGCAAACGGCGCGCAGCAGGTTTCCATCATGGTTTCTGACGTGCCGGAGAACGCTTTGGACTCGCTCTCCTCCGGGCCAACCATGCCCGATTCCAGCACTGTGGACGACTGCTACCGCATTGCGCATGAGCACAACATGCTGCCGGATTTTCCCGCGTCAGTGCGCGAGCTGTTTGATCGGCGCGCGCTGGATGAAACGCCTAAGCAGGATGATGCGGCGTTTGTCCGCTCACGCTGGTGGAAAGTGCTGTCGAATGAGACGGCGGAAAAGGCGGCAGCCACAGCGGCGGCAAGGCATGGCTTTGCCGTGGAGATCGACCATAGCTGTGACGACTGGGATTTCGCGCGCGCGGCGGATTATCTGCTGGAGCGTCTGCGAACTTTGAAAAAGAACGTGGCGAAGGTCTGCATTATTTCCGGCGGCGAGGTCACCGTGAAGGTCCCGGCCAACGCCGGCGCAGGCGGACGCAACCAGCACTTTGCTCTTTACTGCGCGCGGAAGATTGCTGAAGAAAACATCGCGGTGCTGAGCGCCGGGACAGATGGGATCGACGGCAACAGCCTTGCAGCAGGAGCTGTGGCCGATGGCACGACTCTGGAACGTGCACAGAAGGCCGGGCTCGACGTGGCTGCGCACCTCAGCGGCTTCAATTCATTTCCACTGTTTGAGAAACTCGGCGACGCGATCCAGACCGGGCCGACGGGAAACAATGTGAGGGATTTGCGGGTGCTGCTGGCGTATTGAGTTCCTTTTTTCCACGTATCAAATACGTGAGCGCTTTGTTTGATCCTCCCGAGCACCTTCTTTATATACGGGACATGCTCAAAGGAGCGAATGTATGCAAAAACGTGTTGCCGTAGTCACGGGGGCCAGCCGGGGTGTGGGAAAAGGCGTCGCCCTGGAACTTTGCCAAGCCGGATTCATGGTGTACATCACAGGACGAAGCGCCGCAGACATGAGCTACATTCAAGGCAAAGGCGCCGCGATCCTATGCGATCACAGCGACGACCAGCAGGTTGAGCGTATGTTTGCACAAGTCAGCCAGGAGCAGGGCCGCATTGATGTGCTTGTGAACAACGCCTGGGGCGGATATGAAAACATGGTGGAAAACGGCGAGTTCACATGGTCGCGCCCATTCTGGCAACAACCTCTGTGGCGCTGGGACTCAATGTTCCAGGCAGGAGTCCGCGCGGCCTATGTGGCCAGCAGGTTGGCGGCGCCGTTTATGCTTTCGCAGCGCAGCGGACTCATTGTGAACATTTCCTTCTGGTCGGCGCAAAAGCGCATAGGCAATGTTGCTTATGGTGTTGCCAAAGCGGCTACAGACAAATTGACATCGGATATGGCGGCAGAACTCAAGGAACACAACGTTGCAGCTGTGTCACTTTATCCGGGGCTTGTGCGGACAGAGAAAATCATGGCGGCCGCACAGTGGCTCGACTTGAGCAACTCAGAGTCTCCGGAATTTGCAGGAAGAGCTGTGGTGGCACTGGCGAACGATGGTGAGGTCATGCGCAAATCCGGAAAGGTGTTGATCGTGGCTGCTTTGGCGCACGAGTACGGCTTTACAGATATTGATGGCAAATCGCCACGACCACTTAGCATGGCTGACGTGTAAAAAGCGCCTTATCTGCTCCTCACCAACTGCAACACTACATACAAATGGTGCGCTTCATGCACCAGGAAAAACTCCAGCCAGAGTGAAAGGCTCATTGCACCGAACTTGGGATGAACGCCGGTGCGCGCAAAATCTTCTTCACTCAGCGATCGCAGGCGGGCCATCAGCTTGGCGCGCATGGAGGAAATTCGCACTACTAATTGCGGAGTGGGCAGCCCAGTCCATGCCGGCCATTCAGGATCGTCTTCTGCACGATAGCGAGGAAATTCCGGGGCCTGCTCGGTGAGTATGCGATCAATACGCTGGAGAAATATCTGATGATAGCGCGCGAGGTGCGCGAGCTGCTCATGGGCAGACCATTTGCCGGAGACCGGCTTCTCGCTGAGCGTCTCCGCGGAAACACCGTTCAGAGTTACCGATAAGAAATCCTGAAGCTGCGCTTCACAGCGCTGAAGCCGCGTTGAGTTTGAGTCGGGCACCGGCAGTTTTCAAGAAGAACGATAAGAAGCCTATCTTAGAGATTGATCAGGCGTTCCAGGTGAACCCGCAATGGCCGCACGTGGTCGGCTTGCGACCGGCCAGCAATGAAAGCAGGCCAACGGGGAAAAAGCAAATACTAACCACAATCGCCCATGTGGGATAGCCTGCCCGCTCCGTCAAGGTATTGCACTTGGAACATGAAATCGCCGCCATTCATCCTCCTTCAACCACTCTATAGGTCCAAACGAGGAACAATAATACCATCGTGAAGTTCGAACCGTACCGCGAAATCGATGACACGACTGCGGCCGCTTGAGGCAGCGCAATGGCAACTGGCCGCGCAACGATCTGATAACAAAAGAGCGACGCAACGGCAATGCCGGCGGGATTGAAGAACCACGCCTTTGCGAGATCGAATCGGAAAGCCGCCATCAGCGAATGTGAAATCCCACAACCAGGACAGGGTATCCCCAGGAGCTTTTTCATCAGGCAGAAGTGGGGTACATGAGGAACCATTGGGACGAACAGCAAAACAAGCAACGTAGAAATCAACATTGCAAGGTGATGCTGGCTCCGCTCAGGGATGCGGAACCTAGTGAGAATCCAGCGAGGGCAAAAATTGATTTCCATCTTTTCACGCTTTACTTCAAACCTTCTTCAGGATAGTACCAATGCTGGATCCGTGTTTAAACGATCACCATAGCAGCGATAGGGTTCCCTCGCTGCGCTCGGGATTACAAAAAACTACTTCTTCTTCGGAACCAGCTTCAGCTCGTCGGCGGCCAGGATTTTTCTCATCTGGTTGCGCGCATGGATGGACCACGGACCAACGGTATCGAGACGGGTGTAGGCTTGCCAGTGAGTGAGGGCCTTACGCGGCTGGCGGGCTTTTTCATAAGCCAGTGCCAGGTTGTAATGCGCGTCGGCGTAAGTCGGGGCCAGTGAGATTGCAGATTGATAAGCGCGGATGGCGTCGGGCAGGCGGCCGGTTTCGTCGAGCACGTTGCCCAGATCGAAATATGCCAGCGCGTAGCGCGGATCAACTTCAATGGCTTTGCGGTAAAAGCGCTCGGCCTGCACGTAATCATGCCGGTTATAAAAGAGCGTGCCCAGGTTGATATAAGCGGCGGCGTGCGTGGGATCAAGATCAACGCACTTCTTGTAATTGTCGATTGCCTCGGCCTGCGTGCCGGGATCTTCTTCCAGGGCCACGCCGCGGGCAAAGAACTCGCTGGCGGTTTCAGCGGCGCGCATGGCGTGGATCTTGTGTGATTCCACAACTTCGCGCTGGTTGAAGTCCATCACGAACTGGCCGGCCAGCGGCTCCATCGCCGAACCCTGATGGCGGAACACAACGCGCGACTGGCTGGCGAATGTACCCATTTCCATCAACGGGTTTTCCATGCCGGCAACCTGGCGCATGGCGCGCAACGATTCAAGAATCACAGCGGAGCGTACGCGCTTAGCGCGGAGATCGCGCAGCTTTTTGATTTGCAGGAGGTCAAAGAAAGAATAGGATTCCGCCGCAGGCAACAAACCGGCTTTTTCCCAGCCTGCCAGCTGCCGAGCTGTAATGCGAAGGATCCGCAGAACGTGTGATCGATCGTATCTTTCCACTCGTGGCCTTTGGAAGTACGCAGTCTTTCTTCCTAAGTACAGAATATTATGCGAAAGAACAGGCAGAAATAGCAAGAGGAAATCTTCGCAAAGTGTGGAAAACGTAGCAGTTTAGTTACTCCGACGTTAAAATGCTCGCCGTGATCGCGCGTAATCGCTGGGATCGCCGCGAGGCCGGACGCACGGTGAGCCGACGTTACAGGACACACGTAAGGCCAAGGAGACTCCAAGGCGGGCAGGAGCAAAGCGACAAAAATGCTGGAGCCGACGATCGGACTTGAACCGATGACCTGTCGATTACGAATCGACTGCTCTACCAACTGAGCTACGTCGGCCAAAAAAGTTGACTAGCAGGACGAGAGAGATCCTTCGCTTCGCGAAGGATTTCGGCTCGCGGCTCAGACGCCGCGAAAACGCCTCAATCTATTCTAAGAGAGAGCGGCAAAGCCGTAAAGCCCGCGCGGAAAATGCATCGCGGCGCTATTCAAGTTCCATGCTCACCAGATTCCCCTGATCATCTCCGCTCTTGCGATAGTTGACGGACACTTTGCGGTTCTTCCATGAGCAGGAAAATTCGTCCGCTCCAATCAAGACCAGCTTCTTCGATTGCGGCGCCAGCATCTTCCATTTTTTTCCGCGGGAAGAAATAGTTATCGTGGCGGCAGGCGCGGCGGAACAATCCACCGATATAAGAACACCTTTCATGAAGAGGACTGGATCGTTGGATGCGGAAATTGTCCGCTTTTCAGGCGCGCTCTGTGCCGAATCCGTGGAATTTCCCCCTTCACCCGGCACGTCATTGAGTTCAACCGTCTGGACGGCAGTCTGCATATTGCCTGACTGTCCCCCGTGGCCAGACACAGCGGATCGGTAAGCTTCCACCTGTTGCAGTTGTTGCGCGGCCATGGACGCGATCCCAGGCTCAGAACTCATCCGCAACTGCTGCAACAAGGGAATAGCGTGATCCAGGTCCTGCGCCTGGAGATAAGCATTGACAAGGTTCCCCGTGTACCAGGGATTCCTTGGGCTCAAGGCGACGGCCTTTTGCAGGGCACCAATCGCTTCCTGCTTTTCTCCGGCATAGGAGAGCGTCATTCCCAGCAGGTTGTAGGCATCCGCGTAGTTTGGCTCCAACGCGATCGCAGCGGTAAGCTCTTTTCTGATGACATCCAGTTTTTCCCTGTTCCCGGATGACATGCCTTTCCGGCTCATCATCAATGCCAACAGGTAGTGGATCTGCGGGTCCTTTACGTCCTGGGCGGCAGCGCGTTTGAAGTGTTCGCTGGCATTGTCCCAATCATTCTTTTGCATGGCCTCATAGCCAAGTCCCCGATTTGCCACAACATTTTCCGGTTGTTTCGCCAATATGTCTTGAAATTCCGTAATGCCTCGGGCACGGTAATCGCGGGAATGATAGTCCAGGTCCGCCATGACAGACTTTATGTCCAGATCACTTAAAGGGTGCGATTTAAACTGCACTGCTTCAGCGCCGGGTGGCGTGGGCGCGCGAAAATACATTGTTCCGACGCGGAAGTAACCCTCAATTGCCTTTTGCAGAGCTTCTGGCTCCATGCCAAAGCTGCTCCGGATCGCTTCCGGCACCGCCACATGCTGGTCCTCTGTCATTCGCACGTAGGTGGCAACCTGCTTCATCATGTTTTTTGCCATGAAGAAATGCACTGTCAGCCAGGATTGCGCGTAGAAGACTGAGCGGCGGTCATCGCGGTTGTAGATCTGCGAGTCATGGCTGACGCTGAACAGGTCAATTATTTTTAGCCATCGGCTTTGGCTCAACAGCTCCGGCAATTCAGGCTTGACCAACCCGATGGCAATTTCCTTTTTGTCCACCTTTAGCGAGGAACAGTATTCCGCAAAACCTTCATCGAACCACACCGGTGACGGAGGAAAGTTGCTATTGATCAGCAGATGCGCGTATTCGTGGAAAACCGTTCCCCAGCTGTCCTCCTGCGAGAGATCCAGGGCAATGTATTGGCGCTCTTCGTTGGATCCGGGGCCGCCGCGGCCTGCGTTGCCCAGGAAAAATCCGGCTACCTCGATTGGTTTGCCTCCGTAGAGCGGCGCGAACTGGCGCAACTCTTTACCATTACGAAATGCGATGATCTGCAAAGGCGCTGTGTTGACGCTGACTTTTTTGAAGATCACACCAAATGCCATGCGCATCTGTTCAAAACGTTGCGCGACCTCACGGGCGCGTTTTTCTCCGCCGTCTGTGGCAACGGAAAAATGAGATGAATCAACCTCGACCCATTGCTGGTCAGCTTGCGCGCCAATACTACAGAAAAGAACAGCAACGAAAAGAAAAGTCTGGCGAATCATAGGCACTCTCATGCACAAATAACGGTAGGATAGCTATGAGAGTACCTCGATTTTTGCTGCCGATGCAATTGATGAAAGGACTTAGAGAGCGGGGTATTTTCAGTTAAACCATCCGCTGCGATAGACAACCCACCAGCAAAAGACAAGCAGAGGGAGTGTGAGCGCCAGGTTCCACCACAGCGGGAGGAGAACTCCCATCAACGCGCCCAGCACGGTAAAGAGAAGCCAGAAGATCTTTTTTTCCATGAAACCCAAACTTTACCACTGATCGACACTGATAACACTGATTGCAATCGCCGGGATCGCCGACATCGCGCGTAATCGGGAAATGCAAAACCTTACCGCGGATTGACGCGGATAAACGCGGATCAGAGCAAAGCCAAAACCTCGAAACACGGAGGAACGGAGGACGCAGAGTAATTAGGTGATCGGAAACCGGGTCGAACTACGGTGCTCAGTGGCGAGATTTGGCTTTTCCGATTACGGCGATTGACGCGCGACGTCGGCGATCACGGCGATTTTGATAAAGTATTTAGATTCATGCTTGACCTAACTTACGTCCGAGAGAACCTCACACAGGTTGAAGAAATGCTTCGCCGGCGCGGGATGGACCCGCAGAGCGTTCTGAGCGGCTTCCGCCAGGTTGATGAAAAACGCCGCAAGTTGATCACGCAGTCTGAAACGCTGAAGGCGCAGCGGAACCGCGCGTCAGAGGAGATCGCCAGGCTCAAGAAAGCCGGGCAGGACGCGACGGCGCAAATGGAGCAGACCAAGGCTTTGCGCGCGCAGAGTGACGAACTGGAGAAGCAAGCCGGCGAGATCGACCAGGAAATGCGGTTGATGCTGGCGGGAATTCCCAACGTGCCGCATGCGTCGGTGCCTGTGGGGCGCTCCGCCGACGACAACAAGGAAGTCCGCAAGTGGGGAAAGCCGCCGGAGTTTGGTTTTACGCCCAAGCCGCACTGGGAGTTGGGCGAGCAACTGGGCGTGCTGGACATGGAACGCGCCGTCAAGCTCACGGGCGCGCGGTTTGCCGTGTATTGGGACCTGGGCGCAAAGCTGGAGCGCGCGCTGGCAAACTTTATGCTCGACCTGCATACGAGCGAGCACGGCTATACGGAAGTGCTCACGCCTTACATGGTGAATTCGGCCTCATTGTATGGCACGGGACAACTGCCAAAATTCGCCAGCGACCAGTTCAAGATCGCCGAGCACGACCTGTGGCTGATTCCGACGGCTGAAGTTCCGCTGACAAACCTTTATCGCGACGAGACGATTGACGCGGCGCGGCTGCCGCTTTCCGTTACGGGATACACGCCATGCTTCCGCAGCGAGGCCGGATCCTATGGAAAGGACGTGCGCGGAATTATCCGGCAGCACCAATTCCAGAAAGTTGAGCTGGTAAAGTTCACGCGTCCTGACCAGTCTTATGAGCAACATGAGCAGTTAACGCGCGATGCGGAAACCATCCTGCAAAAACTGGGGCTGCATTACCGCACCATGCTGCTGAGCACCGGCGACATGGGCGCGAGCTCCGCCAAGACTTACGACCTGGAAGTGTGGCTGCCGGGACAAAACCTTTATCGCGAGATTTCTTCCTGTTCAAATTTTGAGGCTTACCAGGCGCGGCGGGCGAACATCAGATTTCGTCCGGAGGGCAACAAGAAGAGCGAGTACGTCCACACATTGAACGGCAGCGGACTGGCGATCGGCAGGACGTGGCTGGCGATCCTGGAAAATTATCAACAGGCCGACGGCAGTGTGGTGATCCCTGAAGCGTTGAGGAAGTATGTGGGCGCTGAGCGGATCACGGCGAAAAAGTACTAGCCAAAACCTACCACGGAGAAACAGAGGCACGGAGAAAACCGGAATCGGTTTACCGCGGATCCACGCGGATCGAAACCAAAATCTTTGAAACACGGAGGAGCAGAGGAAACGGAGTGCCACTGTTTTCGATCTGCCTGTGTTCCGTTGTGGCTATGTCTTTTTGATCACCCGGTTTTCAGAGCTTACCCAACTTTCGCCTGGTTATCCTTTGCGTTGAGCCCCGATAACTGAATAAACTATTCACATGTCTCGCATTTGGCGTACGCTGAAAGGTTACCTATTCTGGACCTACACGCGGGGGAGCTTCCATTACGACGTAATGGTCACGCTGATCCTGGCGTTCATCTTTATTGCGCCGCATTACATCGATTTCAAAGACAAACCGCATATCCAAGAGCGGCATCTTACTGGCATCGTTGCGAGCGCAGATGGAAAGACGTATGAGGTGGATGCCGCCGCAGTGGATGCCCAGGACGAAGGCATGGTGCGCGCGAATTTCCAGCGCGTGCTCAGGCCGATTACCGGCCCGGTGACCGTGGAACGCGTGGAGCAAGTGCGCGATAGCAGCGGACATGTGGTGGCGTATCGCGGCTGGACCCACAGATAGACGTTCACAGATAAGAAGCCAACGATGGGTGCTGAACGGGTGGACGTTCACGGAAAATTTTGGATTAAATTGTGCCGCACCGAGGAAAATGCAAGAAAAACGAAGCGGCTTTAAGAAATCGCCTGAATCTTTCTGAACTTATCTGAGCCACAGAAAGTAGAAAACTCTTAGCCATGAAATCCGCCCCCCGCTGTTTACGATGGACATATTTGAAGCTCGCGATTTCAGCCCTGTGTTGCTTCATGCTGATGGCAAGTGCATACGGCAGTAAGTCGAAAAAACCAGCGAAAGCCTTGGCGGCCTCTGAACAGCAAACCGCAGCTGCGCAGCCTGCTGCCTCGTCCGGCGACCTTGCCACGGTGCTGACAAAGATGAACCAATCGTCGATCAAATTTAAATCGGCGCAGGGGGATTTTGAGTTTCAGTCATACCAGAAGCTGACGGATGACACGGACACGCAGAAGGGGCGGATTTATTTTCGCCGGACAAAAGGCGGCGTGGATGCGGCCTTTGATATTGGCGGGCCGGCGCCGAAGCAGGTGGTTTACAAAGATGGGACACTGCGGATCTATGAAAAAAAAATCAATCAGGTGACCGAGCGGAAGGTGGGCAAGAACAAGTCTGACGTGGAAGCGTTCTTGAGCCTGGGGTTCGGCGCCAGCGGCGACGAATTGCAACGCGACTACGCCGTGAAAATGGATGACTGGGAGATGGTGGACGGCGTAAAAACGGCCAAGCTTGATCTGACACCCAAAAAAGACAAAGTCCGGCAAACGTATAACAGGATCATTTTGTGGATTGATGCTGATCGGGACATTTTGCTGAAACAGCAGTTCTTTGAGCTTTCAGGCGACTACCGGGTGGCACATTACACCAATATGAAGCTCAACCAAAACTTCCCAGAGGACGTTTTTCATCTGAAAACAAACGGAAACACAAAGACCGTAAAGCCACAATAAGAAAAACATTTGATAGCGCGCGTCCGGCCTGAAGGGGTAAAATCGAGAGGGACGGGGTTAAGGCGCATGGTCCGAGGAGCATGGCTGGCAGTCCCGGTGGATTTTCCGTCGCTAAACCCGGTTTTTGCGGCGCACTTTTTGCGAAACACATTGATCTGTGGCGGCATCTGAATAAGCTGGATAGAGGTGTATCTGTGGCCAAAGTTTTAACCCTTCCCATCAAGCCGGAAATGCCGGATCCAGCGCGTCGCAAGGCAAAGCCGCGGAAACCGGACCCACGCTAGGTGGAAGGGCAGCGCCTCCTGGTGGAAGCCATGAAGTATCTCATCCAGCAGGATCCGCAGCGGAACAAAGACGCTGTTTCATTGATTTCAGAGCACTTCCGGACACGCTTTCGCATGTCGGATAGGCCGGGTGAAGTGTTCACCTCACCGTCTGGTAACAAGTGAAGGCTAACCCTGGTCTAGTGCTAAGTGGTTGCATCAGCACTCTTCGTGCAAATATCCTAAAATCAATAGCTCCTCCTCGTTAAAATCCAGAATTGCGGATTGCCCTGCCCTGATTCCGATGTAAGTTATTGTTTCCATAGAAGAACGAAGGGCAGCTCACTTGCATACTTAGTGTCAGAACACTTCAGTGTTTCGCTTCAAAATCAAAACTGGCACAAAGAAAAACTAAAATGGAGATGCAAGGATGAATCGCAAACTGCGCAACGCCACGTTGCTCGCAAACTGCGCGAGTAGACTGCTTGGCCTGATAGCACTTATCGCTGTCACGCTGTCCTTGGCGCTACCTTCGCTGGCTCAGACCAGTAAGGGCGCGATCACAGGGACTGTTGTTGATCAGACGGGTGCTGCTGTGGTCGGAGCCACAGTTACGGCCACCAACAAGGAGCATGGCACTGTACGTACCGCAACCTCGGGTCCTTCCGGCGGATATTTTATGGACGCTATGGATCTGGGAACCTACAAAGTTACGTTCGACAAGTCCGGGTTCCAAACCCTGACCATCGACAATGTCGCCGTTCGTGCTTCGGTTCAAACATCTGTGGACGGGAGGATCGGGGTAGGCACCAAGCAGGAGGTCGTCACTGTTGAATCCACCGGCGCCACGGTGCAGACAGACAATGCGGAAATCTCCCACAATATCAGCACGGTTGAAATCACTAGCTTGCCTTTCGCCAGCCTGAATCCGATTGAACTCGTGTTGACTGAGCCTGGAATGGCAGATGTCAACCAAAATGGACGCGGGACCTCCAACGGCTTCAACTTCGCCGCCAACGGTCTGACCCCGCGCGAGAATAACTTCCTGCTGGATGGCCAGGACAACAATGACAACTCAATCCAGGGGCAGGCGTTCCAACCGTCAAACCCAAATGCCATTCAGGAAGTTTCAATTCTCACGAACTCTTACTCGGCAGAATTTGGCCGCGGTGGATCAAGCGTCACCAACGTTATCTACAAGGGCGGAACCAACAAATTTCACGGTAGCGCCTGGGAGCTGTATCAAGGCTCAGGATTGCAATCCATAGACGCTAACACTCTGGGTAGCGTCACCAGCGACTGCAGCGCAGCAAATTTAGCTGCGACTGGGGCGCAATGCAAGACCCGTTTTGATGATCATACCTTCGGTTTCGCCGCAGGCGGCCCCATCATCAAAGACAAGCTGTTCGTGTTTGGAACGTCTCAGTGGTTCCGCTTTTATGGAAAGGCAACGCCTTCAGTCATTACCTTGCCAACACCTGCCGGTGCGGCAGTTCTGGCTGCTCAGGGCAGCGCGAACGCCAACCTGCTCTTGCAGTACATTGGCAATCTGCGCGGTGATCCCAGCAACATTATTTCAAGTCAAACCTTGAGTAATGGCCAAGTAGTTCAGTTTGGACAAGTTACGCGCCCTTCGCCCGCACAACAGAACCCTGATACTCAATGGAACGTCAAAGTTGACTTCCTTCCGACCCAACATGACACTCTGTCCGTGCGCTATCTGCATGACCAGGGTTCGTTGGTTCCTGATTTCTTCAACTTCCCTAAGTCACTGCCGGGTTTTGACACGGAGCAGGGCGGACCTTCAGAGAACATCGTGGCTGCTTACACCCACGTCTTCAACCCACGTGCGGTCAATGAACTGCGCGCGTCTTTCGGCCACTTTGACTTCCAGTTTGCCCCCACGGCGGCAACTCTGGCCAACCCGCTCTATCCACTTCCCCGTTTCTCTATCGCTGGAATCAGCGGCTTGCCCGGCTTTGGTGTAAGCACAGCTCTTCCCCAGGGCCGTGGACACCAAACCTATCAAGTTCAGGATGGCCTTACCTATACTGTTGGCCGCCACACCTTCAAGTTCGGCGCTGACATTACCCGTTTGATCATTCGCGACGAAGTTCCGTTCAACTTCTTCGGCTCAGAGACCTACAACAAAGGTGGTGGTTTCTCGGCATTGGCAAACTTTGTGGATAACTTCAGTGGTGGCACTGGCACATTTGCCTCCAAGACCTTCGGTAACCCCACGGTTCGGCCACGGGCTGATCAGATGGCGTACTACATGGAAGACACATGGAAGACGACCTCTAATCTGACCCTCACCATGGGACTGCGTTATGAGTTCCAGCCCAATCCTGAAAACCAGCTAGCTTTTCCTGGATATGACCTCAGCCAAGGTCCCTTTGGGAATCTGACAACTCCGATCCGCGTTAAGGACGATGGCAACAACTTCGCTCCTCGCGCCGGAATCGCCTACTCGCCCCAGTTCTGGAAGAGCATCTTTGGCGACAACAAAACGGTAATACGCGCAGGGTTCGGTATGTTTTACGATTCCCTGTACACCAACATTCTGGATAATGCCGTCGCTTCCTCACCCAATGCAATCCAGGGTGCTGTAAACGCCAGCGGCCCGGGCACTACTCCACGTGGACTACCGAACGCCAGTGGAGCTATCGCCACCCTTGTGCCGGTGCTGAATCCTCTATCAACTCAGACCTCGGTTGCCTCCAACCTGGTTAACCCCACCGTTTTCCAATGGAACTTCAACATTCAGCGTGAACTTCCTGGCAAGTTCACTATGACTCTGGCTTATGTAGGCACTCGCGGAGAGCGCTTGTTTGAGTCAGATATCATCAATCCCTTCGGCGGATTCGCTCCGGGCACTACAAATACACTGCCCCGCATTAATCCGCTTCGTGGGGCTATCACCGTTCGTAATAACTCCGGAGATTCGCACTACAATGGCGGCAGCATAAAGGTCGAGCGCCAGTACTCGCACGGTCTCTTGTTGCGCGGATCTTACACTTACAGCAAGTCGATCGACGACGGTTCCGATGTATTCAACACCTTTGGTACGGGAGATGCCGGATCTGTAACTCCGCAGAATCCTTTCAGCCGCGCTTCAAACCGCGGGCTTTCGGATTTTGATATCCGTCATCGCGCGGTGTTTGCATACGTTTGGAACATCCCCGGCCTGCACAATAGCAGCAATGGTTTGATGAACGGCCTGGGATACATCACTCGCGGATGGGAAGTCTCTGGCACCACTTCATTACAGAGTGGCGCGCCAGTTACCCCCTTCATCGGTGGCCTGGACACTAACGGCGACGGCAGCGCTTTCAATGGTTTGCCTTTTGCTGGGACAGGACCCAAAACGCAGGTTGGCATCGACGGAGCCTTCGTCGGTGGAACTCCCGGTACAATCTACAGTTTGAATGAGTTAAACACTACCATTGTTACCGATCCGAATGCTGGTACGCTTGTTCCGGTTAACAGCTCTCAGGTTGGCTATATCGTTGCCCCCGGGCTCGGCAATGTCGGTCGTAACTCCCTCGTTGCGAACGGATCATGGTTGCAGAACCTTGCAGTTGCACGCCATGTGAAGATTCCCAAGATGGAAGGACATGAACTCCTGCTCCGGGTGGAAATGTTCAACGTTTTCAATCACCCGAACTCAGATAACACGTTCGGTCTTGACAGCAACGTGCTTGATGCGACCAATGACCCTGGCAACACTTACTTGGTTAACGGCTTTGCGCTTCAAGGGCATCGTGATATCAAGTTGATGCTCAAGTACAACTTCTAAACTACTCAATCTGATTTTCTGGGTTGAAACAACCAACTCGGGCCAGCCATGTGGCTGGCCCGATTTTGCGTCAGGCCCTTCCTTGGAATCGGCCCTTTGCTTTGCAGGGTTACAATTACCGGTGGCGAGCCAGGAGCGATACTCTTTAGAAGTTGCAGCCGGAAACAGATTATGGATTCAGTTCAGGAGGCCTTTATGAATAAGAGAATGATATTTTTACTGGCAGTTTTACTTCAGCTTCCAGTGCTGGCTCAGCAACAAACCGGTGGTAACAACGAGCCGGCTTCGTCAACAATTTTGCGGACCAATGTGCATCTGGTAGTTCTGGATGTTGTTGCCATGGATAACCATGGCCATCCGGCGGCTGACCTCAATCGCGACGATTTCGTTGTGCTGGAGGATGGCAAGCCGCAGCAGGTAAAGCAGTTCGAGCGGCGCACGTCTTCCAGCGCTCCGCCCTCAGAACCGACCGCGTCCTTAGCGCCTAATGAATACAGGAACGTTCCAGCGCAAGTTCCGAATGCGGTAAACATTATTCTTATGGACACGCTCAATACGCAACCCCAGGACCAGGGCGAAGCCCGGCGGCATCTGGTGAGCTTTCTTCGTGCGATGCCCAAAGGGCGACAGGTGGCCCTTTATGGCTTAGATACCAAGTTGCACCTCATCCAGGACTTCACTGGCAGCTCTGATGTTCTGATTGCGGCAGCTGAGCAGGCGCAGCTTAGGCCCTCGGCTCTCAATCGATCAACCGCGGATCAAAATCATGATGGGGAATTTGTAGCCGATATAAAAGCTACCGGCGGCGGCCTTGCTGACAATGTTGCCGCCAGGATGGCAAATTTCATCAAGAATACTGAAACATCCAAAACCGACCTAAGAGTGGGGCTCACGCTGCAAGCACTTCAGCAAATTGCGCGGTCAGTGGCAGGTGTGCCCGGCAGAAAAAACCTAATCTGGCTTTCGTCCGGATTTCCCCTGAACCTGGAGGAGGATTCCGAAACCGGCCCAGGCGTGATGTCGGTGGCGGCGCGGAACTATCATCAGGCGGTCGAGCAAACGACGGCAATCCTGGCTCAGGCCCAGATTGCAGTATATCCGGTGGACGCTCAGGGCGTATTAGTTGGTGGAGTAGACGTTACCGTTGGCGGCAGAGGTATGTTTGACACGGATAGAAGCGGGAGTATTGGCGATGTCATGTCCGCTCAGACCACTCAATACTCCGCAGTCCACAATAGTATGGACCTGCTGGCCAAGAATACCGGTGGCCAGGCATTTTATAACGGCAATGATTTGAAGGGTGCAATTGGGCGCAGCATGGACATGGGATCCTCCTATTACATCCTTGCTTATAATCCGAGCAATACTGAATGGAACGGCAAACTCCGAAAGATTGAGGTCAAAGCGCCAGGAAAAAAGGTGAAACTGGTTTATCGCCGCACGTACTACGCTATTCCTGATAAGCACTTTACCGTTCCGGAACTGGAGCGGATGTTGGTGGAATCAATGGATCCGGAGATCGCGGATTCTACCATGATCTCTATGAATGTAAAGTTGTCCCCGGGCACCAAAGGCGCCAATTCTGTAACTCTGGAATGTGATCTTGATCGCAATCAGTTCCAGTTTGTAGACGCGCAACC
>DAHUXR010000104.1 GCA_027307045.1 Acidobacteriaceae bacterium | reverse complement strand
TGTCGAACTATGTAAGGCTATGCGTTTCTTTCCTCTCTGGCCTGCTTCTGATCTCTATGTGCCTCGGATGTGGAGGCATGAGTACAACTCCTCCCGGATCTGCGGCAAACCTGCGAGTGATACAAGGCAATGCCGACGCTCAGACCGTGAACGTAGTGGTGGACGGCACGCTAATGAAAAGCAATCTAGGCTATCTCTCAAATACCGGCTATTTCACGGTGCCTTCAGGGGACACAATGATTAACATTCAGGCTCCTCCACCGAATGTTTCATCCCTTGAAAATGCCCGCATCAATCTCCCCGCAAACTCTCACACTACATTTGTCATGGATGGCTGTTGTCCCTTTGAGCATTCAACCACCTCGTTCGCCGATGACACCACACCATCGCCCAACGGCAACGCCAAGCTCCGGGTTGTCGATGCTTCCCTCTCAACCACAGGATTCGACATCTTTGTGTTGCCTTCCGGTTCCACTCCCAGCGGCGCTCCAACATTCTCCGCTCAGGCGTTTAACAGCGCTTCCGCCTACCTGACGCTCGCTCCGGCGGCGTATGACGTCTTCGTCACACAAACGCCTCCGCCGGGCGGACCGATTGGTACCGTGCTGTTCCATACCGGTGCGATTACCTTGTCCCCAAACCAGAACCGAACCGTTGTGATACTGAATTTGTGCTCCCCCGGTTCCTGCGATACTACGGGCCATACCCTTACCTCGCTTACGCTTGCAGATCTGAATTGACAGGATGCTAACCAGGAATTTTGGTTGGGTTTGCCGATGAGGTCGCAGAGCGTAACAGCTAAATCTTCTTTTTCTCTCGCGGCGCCACATTGATCGTGGGCTTGCGCAGCGGAATAATCGCGCCCTTGCTGGGATCGGCATGAGCGTTGCTGGCGCGGAAGGCCACTTCATCCTGCACAAATCGGACAAACTCCTGCATCTTGCGGTTCATATCTTCCATACGTTCGCGCATCTGCAGAATGATGGCGATCCCGGCGATATTCACGCCAAGGTCTCGCGCCAGATTCAGGATAAATTCCAGCCGCTGCAGGTCTTCTTCCGTATAAAGGCGCGTATTGCCGTCGGTGCGTGAGGGCTTGAGCAAACCTTCCCGCTCATAGAGCCGCAGCGTCTGCGGATGGATGCCGTACATCTCCGCCACGGAGGAGATCATATAAGCGCCTTTGGATTTTCTCTTCGCTGTCATAACATTCTTGTGCCGCGACTACATCCGCCTTGAGGTGGCTGTTTCCCATCGGCGGGGGTGGAGCAGGCCTTTAGGCCTGCGGTAAGAGCTTATATACATTCGGCTTCAGCCGCTGAGGTAACATTGTGCCGAACATAACAGCCCTTGAAAAGCGGTAACCCTGAACTATCTCAGCCGCGACTCTTTGCATAAATGCAATGTTCATACCCGCGCCAGAAAATAATCTTCTCGCATGTCAATCCGTTCTTCTCCGCCACCCGGATGGATTGCACGTTCTCCGGACGAATCAATGAGATCACGCGGCCAACACCCAGTTTTGTAAACGCGTACTGCATGCACGCCTGAGCAGCTTCTGTGGCGTAACCGTTGCCCCAGAGATCGCGCCGCACATGATAGCCGATCTCTATGTCGTCCCTTCCATCCACGTCCCGCAGGAAACAGCCACAGTCGCCAATCAGCTCACCTGAATCCTTCAGCAGCATCCCCCACAGACCAAAACCCTCGCCTCGATAGCGGTTGCGATTTCGCTCGATCCATTCTTCAACGCCCTTGCGGTCAAAGGCCGCCGGATAATATTGCATCGCCGCTGGATCGCCCAGGACAGCGGCCAGTGCGTCTGCATCCTCCGGCACAAACTCGCGCAGGCGAAGCCGGCTCGTCACCAGCACTACACGTTGCTCTGCTAAACCTTGCTCCACAACTCCGCCCGCGGATCGTCTTTGTGCAGCTCATGCAATTCCTGCCACAGCTCTCGCGCCTTCATGTCAACCGCTTCAGGGACCATGATCCTGACCTCCACGATCTCATCGCCGCGCGTACCTTCATGCCGGGCGGAGGGCACGCCTTTTTCTCGCAGACGCAGCTTCTGTCCGCTTTGCGTTCCCGGCGGAATCTTCAACTGTGATCGCCCATCGATCGTCGGCACTTCAATCTTGGCTCCCAGCGCGGATTCCCACGCGGCCACCGGGACAGTCACATAAATGTCATCGCCTTCGCGGCGAAACACCGGATGCTCGCCCACGCGGATGATGACGTAAAGATCGCCTGACTGGCCGCCGTGGATTCCGGCATTGCCCTTGCCGGCGATGCGAATGCGCTGACCGTCGCGCGTACCCGCCTTCACGCGCACCTCCAGTGGCTCTGTGCGCTCCACTGCGCCTTCGCCGTGGCATACGGGGCACGCCGGCTGCACCTTGCCGCTGCCGTGGCAGCGCGGGCAGGCAACGTTGAATTTCATGCCGCCGCCGGATTGTGTAATGTGCCCGCTGCCTTGGCATTGCGGGCAGGTTGTGGGCGTTCCCACAACGCCGCTGCCGTGGCAGTTGGTGCAGGTATCAAGCCGCGTGATGTTCAGGCGCATCACCGCGCCGCGGATTGCTTCCCAGAAGCCGACATTCACCTGGTATTCAAGATCGGTGCCGTGTTCCGGCCCCACTTCCGTGGCTGCGCCGCCGCGTCCACCCCCAAAAATGCTGGAGAAAATATCACGGAAGCCGCCCCCGCCACCCGAGCGACCGCCAGCGCCGCCGAGATCGGAAAAGTCAAAGCCGCTGAAGTCGAAGCCTTGGCCGCCCGGAGGCGTCGCTCCAAAGCCACCTGCGCCAAACCCGCCACCACGCGAATAAGCCTCCGCCGCTGCGGGATCGATATTGTCTGAATAAAAGCCAAGCTGATCGTAGATCTTGCGCTTCTTGGGATCGCTGAGGACGTCGTTGGCCTCGGAGATCTCCTTGAACTTCTCCTCGGCCGACTTGTCGCCCGGATTCACGTCGGGGTGATACTTGCGCGCAGCTTTACGGAAGGCCTTGCGGATCTCCTCCGACGAGGCATTTTTCTTGACGCCCAGTGCGCCGTAATAATCTTTTTGTTGGGTCGTTGCCATGAATTTGGTGTTGGCTAATTACGGATTACTTTTTTCCGGCACCTTCGTCGCCTGCCAGGCCACGGCCTGCCATTTTCCGTTGCGCTTCAAAAACGTTCCTGTGTTGCGATAGTAAGCCGTCGTCGGCTTACCGTTTTCAGTGTTGTGCGCGATCAGCCTGAAGTTGACCACGGCCATTTCTCCGTAGGGATGGACGGTGAAATCATCGCCCTCAAAAGTCATCTGCGGATCGTTCGTCGCGCGGACATCAATGTTCTTGAGAATGTCCGCCTTCGTGACGGTCAGGCCGGTGGCGCGCGTGTAAATCACGTCATCGGCAAAGAACTCCTGGAAGACCTTGGGATCGTTTTTAGGCACGTTGGCCAGGAAGTCGCGCACCAGTTGCGTGACCTGCTGGGTTGTGGCGTCTTGCGGACCGGCAGGCTTGGTGGCCTGTTGGGTGTTTTGTGCGAGGGCCATCATAGGAACCAGGGCCGCAACGGCAAACATCTTCAAGCCACGACGTCTCATGTATTTCATCGGTTCTCCAGGGGCTAAAGCCCGGAAATTAAAAAAACTTTGCGGCACGAGTAAACTCGTGCCCTGACACTTGTCTCGCCAATGGACGCTTCAATTTTGTTAGTCAAACATTCGCGGTAGTTCTTTCTTTTTCCGATCAGTGTCATCCGTGGTATGGTTTTGCCTGATTCGCGTTTTGCGCGTTGATTCGCGGCTAACTCCTGCATCGCCTTTTATCTGCGATCATCAGCGCAAATCTGCGGCGATAGGGTTCCCTCGCTACGCTCGGGACAAGAATCAAGCCGCCCCCACTTCCTGGATCATGTACCTTGCTCCGGGCTCGTCCGCCACTGCGCTATCGACGAACTGCTGCGCCGCTTCTATCGTGTACAGCCCGGGCATTACCACCCAGTTCACAACCTGGCTCCATCCTTCCGCCATTTTCACTACCAGATATTTTTTCAAAAGAGACTCCTTTTGTCGCATAGGCCAAAGGCGGCACACCCTCGGGCCCCGTGCAAGCCCGCTTTTGGCTCGCATGGGTGGAGCGGCCGCCTTTGCCACGCCGTTTAAGTGCGGAGAACTTATCTCTTGTCCTCCACGTCAACGTACTCTGCGTCGATCACGCCTTCATCTTTCTTTTCCTGCTGGCCGGCGCCATTTGACTGAGCGCCAGCCTGCGGGCCTGCGCCAGAAGAGCCATCCGCCGGCGACGCTTGCTGCGCTTTATACATGGCCTCCGCCAGCTTGTGCGAGGCCTGTGTCAGCTTCTCGCGGGCCGCGTTCATGGCTGCCGCGTCAGTGCCTTCCAGCGCCTTCTTGGCGTCCGCCACCGCCGACTCGACCTGGCCTTTTTCATCACCGGAGATCTTGTCGCCGTTTTCCTTGAGCATCTTCTCCACCTGATAGACCATGCCATCAAGCTGGTTGCGCGCTTCGATCTCTTCGCGCTTGGCCTTGTCTTCCGCGGAATGCGCTTCGGCTTCCTTGGCCATGCGCTCCACTTCTTCCTTGCTCAGGCCGGAAGAAGAGGTGATCTGTATCTTCTGCTCCTTGTTCGTGGCCTTGTCTTTCGCGGTCACGTTCAGGATTCCGTTGGCGTCGATATCGAACGTCACCTCAATCTGCGGCACGCCACGCGGGGCCGGGGGAAGGCCGGTCAGATGGAACTTGCCCAGAGTGCGGTTGTCCTTTGCTAAAGGCCGCTCGCCCTGCAGCACGTGGACTTCAACCGAAGGCTGGCTGTCTGCCGCCGTGGAGAAAGTCTCCGTCTTTTTGGTCGGAATCGTGGTGTTGCGCGGGATCATCTGCGTCGCCACTCCGCCCAGCGTTTCAATCGAAAGCGTCAGCGGAGTCACGTCGAGCAGGAGCAGGTCTTTCACGTCTCCTGCCAGCACGCCCGCCTGAACCGCTGCGCCAATGGCAACGACCTCATCCGGGTTCACGCCCTTATGCGGCTCTTTGCCAAACAGCTCTTTCACCAGCGTCTGGATGCGCGGCATGCGCGTCTGTCCGCCGACGAGAACGACTTCGTCGATCTTGCTGGCGTCAACGCCCGCATCTTTCAATGCCTGCTTGCACGGCGCCACGGAGCGCTGGATGATGTCATCCACCATCTGCTCCAGCTTGGTGCGCGTCAGCTTCTTGACCAGGTGCTTGGGACCGGTAGCGTCCGCGGTGATAAACGGCAGGTTGATTTCGCTTTCCATGGTGGTGGAAAGCTCGATCTTGGCTTTTTCCGCTGCGTCACGCAGGCGCTGTAACGCCATCTCATTGCCCTTGGCGCGCAGGTCCAGCCCTTCATCTTTCTTGAACTCTTCCACAAGCCAGTCAACAATGCGCTGGTCGATGTTGTCGCCACCCAGGTGCGTATCACCATTGGTGGACTTCACCTCAATCACGCCTTCGCCGACTTCAAGAATCGAAATATCAAAAGTGCCGCCGCCGAAGTCATACACGGCGATAGTCTCTTCCTTCTTCTTGTCCAGACCGTAAGCCAACGCGGCCGCCGTGGGCTCGTTGACGATACGTTTCACGTCAAGCCCCGCAACTTTGCCGGCATCTTTGGTCGCCTGGCGCTGGGCGTCATTAAAGTACGCGGGAACCGTAATCACGGCTTCCGTCACAGACTGGCCAAGATAATCTTCTGCGGCTTTTTTGAGCTTCTGCAGTATCATCGCGGAAACCTGCTGCGGCGTGTATTCCTGTCCCTGCGCCACCACGGCAACGTGGTCGCCCTGGCGCACAACTTTGTATGGGACCATCTTCATTTCTTCGTTAACCTCGTCAAAACGGCGTCCCATAAACCGTTTAATGGAGTACACGGTGTTTTCCGGATTGGTGATGGCCTGCCGCTTGGCCACCTGACCGACCAGGCGCTCTCCTGATTTGGTGAAGCCGACCACCGACGGTGTGGTGCGACCACCTTCCTCGTTGGCGATAACTTTCGGTTCGCCACCTTCCATCACGGCCACCACTGAGTTGGTGGTTCCCAGGTCAATTCCAATAATTTTCCCCATGGCTTTCAGCCTCCCTGCTTATAAGTGCTTCAAAATGAGTGCATTTACCCATAACAATAAAATGATTATGAGATATGAGTGTCTTACTGTCAAGGGATTAGATGTCGCCTTGGGTGGGGAAGTTGCGAGAAAAACAGGGCTTGCCGTGCAGGAGATTTATTCTGGCTACGCGGAGAACCGCGGACCTGAATCTTTGCTCAGGTCGTCCTTATTCAACCTCAGCTTCTTTCTCGTGCTGGATTTCTTCGGCGATTTCTTTTGCCGGTTGGCGCAGTAGCCTATAGATGAGGTAACAAACCAGAATCAATCCAATGCCGATCAGCGCCAGATACGACGGATGTGTCCTGATCAGGAGCTTGGCTTCGGCCACGATTTCTGGTCCGAAGATGATGGTAAGAACAGAAAGCAGGCCGAAGCGCACCAGGCGTCCGCTGATGATGGCCATAAGGAATGCAACCGGCTTCATTTCAAAGACTCCGGCGGAAAACACCAGCAGCTTAAACGGCGTCGGTGGCGGGAGCATGGCCGGGACCATCAGGGCGAGAAATTCCTGGCGTTCAAAGCGATCACGAATGCGCTTGAGTCGGGCCTCATCGATGCGCTTAAGCAGGAAAAGCTCGCCTCCTGCCCGTCCCAGACCGTAAGGGACGAGGCTGCCTAGCGCCGATCCCAGCGCTCCTGCAAGGCAATACAGCCACGCTTTATGCGGATTGGAGTAAACGTATCCGGCCACCAGCGGGTCCATGGGGACGCCGAAGGCCGCGGAATCCAGAATGGCAATGATAAAGACGCCCCATGCCCCAAGGGTCTTAAGGGCGGCGAGCCACGCAGTGTATTTAAGGAAAAACCTTGGAGCGGACAAGGATGTATTGTAAAGCCCCTGTTGTCCCTCCGGAAGCTGGCTGAAGATTGAGAGTGTTTTTAATTTGAAGAGCAGTTTTTGAAGAGCAGCAGGCGAAATGTTAACTTTGTTCTGGCAGAGGCACTATTTTCATGCTGCGTAGGGCGCATCGGCGCATTAGCGAAAGGGCAACGCCCACCTACATGGAAACACAGCTGCGCCTATGCTGAACATCGAAAACCTCAGAAAGCAAGCCAAACAATATCTGCGTTGGCACCGGGAACGGTATTATCCGGTCGCACCCCAAATCAGGGCTGCCCTGACTCGGTTTCGCCATCTCAGTGACGAGCAGATACTGGACGCGAACTTTTAAACTCACCGATGCACAGGAACTGCTGGCTCGGCAGATGGGTTTTGAGGGATGGCAGGCGCTCAAATCAGGAGCCCACGTGATGACCCATGAAGCCGGACACCCCAGTACCACGCCCTGTTCTCACCTCAACCGCTGCACAATTGTTTTGTTGCCAATATCAAAGCATCCTGTGATTTCTATACACATAAGCTCGGCTTCTCGGTCGATTGCGTCTATGGCGATCCGCCATACTACGGGCAGGTCTCTCGTGACCATGCGCGGCTTGCTTTGAGGATGGTCGGCTAGCCTGTTCTCATTGGCGATATTCGGAAGCGCGAGCATCTGCTCTCCGCGTCCATCACACTCGCGGCCGCTGATGAGATCAAACAACTCTTGTTGAGTTATCAGGCAGCAGGGGTGCGCTTTGATCAAACGCTGAAGAAGGACCCCTGGGGCGCCAGGACCTTCATCGTCATGGATCCCGATGGAAATCTCATCTGTTTGCCGGGCCCTGCCGATTGAAGTGTGGGGCTCTGCAACAGGCCGATAATCGGATATCGAGATACTACCGCTTCAGGACGCGCGGCCCGCTCAAGCCGTGGGGATGATAAGGTTCGTTTGCAGCATTTCATCCCTGAGAATCTGCACAACCGCACAAACAGATAGAATAGTAAGGAGGTCTTAAATATTAATGACGGCACAGCAGCAGCCTGGCGCTTCGCCCAATCCGGTACAGATATTCAGCACAATTCAGGGATATCAACGAGCATTTGCATTAAAAGCAGCGGTGGATATTGACCTGTTCACGGCAATTGCCAAGGGCAGCCGCACGGCAGCCGAGATCGCGAAAAGCTCTAATGCGGCTGAGCGCGGCGTGCGCATCCTGAGTGATGCGATGGTGGTGATGGGGTTCCTCACCAAGGATGGCAATAATTATTCGCTGACCCCTGACACTGCATTTTTTCTTGACAGCCGTTCGCCCGCTTATCTGGGACTGGCGTTCAGTTTCCTGTTGCATCCCACACAACTGGCGAGCTTTGAGCACCTGGGCGCAGCAGTACGGAAGGGCGGATCGCCGGAAGAGCACAGCACTCTGGCGCCGGACGACCCAATCTGGATAGAGTTTGCCAGGGGCATGGCTCCCATGATGGTTCCGGCAGCGCAGACAATTGCCGGCGTGTTGGCAGGGGAGCTGAGTTCCCGGCCCTCAGCCAAGATTCTGGACATTGCCGCCAGCCATGGCCTGTTTGGCATAACAGTGGCCCAGCGGCTGCCCAAGGCCCACATTTACGCCCTGGACTGGGCCAATGTGCTTGAGGTAGCCGGGGAAAATGCCGCGAAACAGGGACTAGCGAACCGCTATCATCTGCTGCCGGGCAGCGCATTTGACGTGGATTATGGCACTGGATTTGACGCAGTCCTGATCACCAACCTGCTCCATCACTTTGAGCCCGCCGCCAATGAAAAAATGCTGAAAAAGGCGTATAACGCACTCAACCCCGGCGGACAGGTGATAATCTTAGAGTTTGTGCCGAACGATGACCGCGTTTCACCCCCGGTACCCGCGCTGTTTAGCCTGACGATGCTTGGCAATACTCCGCAGGGAGACGCCTACACGCTGGCGGAGTATGCCACAATGTGCCGCAATGCCGGGTTGGAAACGCCGCGACTGATTGCGCTGGAGCCGATGCCGCAGTCCCTGGTGGTGGCGAGAAAGCCTTTTTGAGGCAGCCCTTTACACAGCATTTTTAGAGCAATTACACTAACCGGTTTGACATGTACGCAGGAGAGCCTCTATGCCGGGAGTCGAGGACAAGGTAAAACAGATTATTGTGGACCAGTTGGGCGTTGACGCAGGAGACGTAACCGCTACGTCATCGTTTGTCGATGACCTGGGCGCCGACTCGCTGGACCGCGTGGAATTGATCATGGCGCTGGAAGAAACTTTTGGAATTGAGATTCCGGATGAAGACGCGGAAAAGATTGTAACTGTCCAGAATGCGGTTGATTACATTCAGAAGAACGCAAAGTCAGTTAAGCAATAACAGGTCGAGAAATTTTCAGCACACATTTTAAGTACACAATAGAAGGAGACGCTAAGCCTATGGCAGCAGCCGTTGAAGATAAAGTGAAACAAATTATTGTTGAGCAGCTGGGAGTGGACGAAGGCGAAGTTACGCCCAATGCCTCCTTCGTGGACGATCTGGGCGCGGATTCACTGGACACAGTGGAACTGGTCATGGCGTTTGAAGAAGCCTTTGACATTGAGATTCCAGATGAGGACGCGGAAAAGATCCGCACGGTAAAAGACGCGGTTGATTACATTGAAAAACACGCGAAAGGCGGCAAGTGATTGGCCAGGCGGGTTGTTGTAACAGGCATGGGGCTGATCTGCGCATTGGGGCAGACCAGCACCGAGGTCTGGCAAAATATTGTTGCTGGGAAAAGTGGCGTCAGCAAGATTACCAGGTTTGATACCACACAGTTCGCCTGCCAGATTGCGGCCGAAGTCAAGGACTTTGATCCCCTAAAATTCATCGAGAAAAAAGAAGTCAAGAAGATGGGACGCTTCATCCATTTCGCCCTGGCGGCGGCGGATGAAGCGATAAACATGTCAGGGCTCAAGATCACGCCGGAAAATGCCACGCGCGTGGGCGTGCACATTGGCTCTGGCGTGGGCGGCTTTGACGTGATTGAGCGCGAGCACGCAGAGCTGCTGAAAGGCGGCCCGCGCAAAATATCTCCTTTCTTTATTCCGGCGGCGATTGTGAACCTGGCGGCCGGACACGTGAGCATCCGCTATGGGGCCAAGGGCCCAAATGAAGCCACAGCCACGGCCTGCACCACCAGCGCACACGCCATTGGAGACGCTTACAAGATCATTCAACGCTGCGACGCGGATGTGATGATTGCCGGCGGATCAGAAGCGGCCATTACGCCGATGGGCGTGGGCGGATTTGCCGCCATGCGCGCGCTTTCCACACGCAATGACAGTCCGGAAACGGCCAGTCGGCCGTGGGACCGCGAACGCGATGGCTTTGTAATTGGCGAAGGCGCAGGCATTGTGGTGCTGGAAGATCTGGGGTCCGCACAGAAGCGCGGCGCAAACATTCTGGCTGAGATTATTGGCTACGGCATGAGCGCCGATGCCTACCACATTACCCAGCCCGCAGAGGAAGGCGAAGGCGGCTGGCGCGTGATGACGACCGCTATCCACGACGCAAAGCTTAATCCTTCTGACATTGATTACGTGAATGCCCACGGAACGTCCACGCCGATTGGCGACGTATTGGAAACAATGGCCATCAAGCGGACATTCGGCGCAGACACAAAAATTCCGGTGAGCTCGACGAAGTCCATGACCGGCCATTTGCTCGGCGGCGCGGGCGGACTGGAAGCGGGCATCACGATACTGGCGCTGCGCGATCAGGTCCTTCCGCCGACGATTAATCTCGCCAATCCTGATCCCGCATGTGATCTCGACTATGTGCCGAACGTGGCGCGCAAAGCGCCGCTGGATGTAGCGCTTTCCAATTCGTTTGGCTTCGGCGGAACGAATGGGTCGCTTATCTTCAGAAGGTGGACGGAGTAAAGCGTTTCGCCGCAGATGAACGCTGATTGACTCTGATCAAGAGCGACCCCATGCGACCCATGTCCTTTTACAGGTCCAAACTCGAAGCTATTTTTCTGGTGGCGATCCTGTTTGGCCTTACCGCACCTGCCCAGGGCCCCGCAAAAAAATGGATGACCCAGTGGGAACCCGCGAAGCTGGTGAACGGCTCGCCTGTGCTTTTCCGCGTGACGGCCCCGCTGCAACTTGAAGACTTACGGGGTAATTTTCTAGGGCAGGAATTCTCATTTCGTCCCAGCGAGGCATGCCGTTGCTGGTATGGATTTGCCGGTGTAAGCCTGACGACCAAGCCGGGCGCATACACGTTGCGCGTAGAGGGCAAAGGCCCGAGTGGGAAAGAAGCCGCAATGAGTTACCTGGTGCGTGTGAGCGCGGCGCATTATCCCACCAGCGCGCTTAAAGTGGCGCCCGGATTTGTGGAACCGCCAAAAGAAACGGCGCCGCGCATTGAAGAAGAACAGGCCGAAAAGAAAAAAGTTTTTTCCACCAGTGCGCCGGAGGCACTCTGGTCCGGACGTTTTGAGCCGCCGGCCGCCGCGGAAGTCTCAGGCGTATTTGGATCAGCGCGAGTGTTTAACGGTGTGAAGAAAAGCCGGCACACCGGGCTGGATTTCCGCGTTACGACGGGTACGCCGATCGTCGCCGCAAACAGTGGCACTGTGATCCTGGCCCGCCCACTTTACTTTGAAGGAAATTGCGTGATGATCGATCACGGGCAGGGACTGCTGACCATGTATCTACACCTTTCTGAATTCAAAGTGAAAGAAGGCGAAGCAGTGAAGAGGGGCCAGATTCTGGGCCTGAGCGGCGGGACCGGCCGCGCAACAGCGCCACACCTGCACTTTGCCGTGCGCTGGCGCGGTGAATATCTTGATCCGCGAACGCTGCTTGAGCTTCATCCGCCGGCAAAATAGCGCCGCGAGCTTTCAGACTGGGGATTGTTTCGTTTGCTCTTTTGTTTGCTCTAATGCTTGCTCTTCAGAAAAAGAGCGTGACCACGGTGGCCACGCTCAAGCTGAGAGAGGAGCATGAAAGAGCCTTAGATGGGATCCGAACCGATCTTTAAGTCCTGCAAAACTTTTTCCGCTTCGTGCATGGCTTTCCGAATCTCCTGCGAGTTCAGCAACTGGATACTCTGCTGCGACATATCTAGCAGAGAAAGGTTCTGCGAGAGAGCAGCCATGTTGGCGCTAAGTTCGATCATGTCGCCGTCAGTTTCGAGTAATTCGCCGTCGAGGCCCCGCAACATGTCGTCTAGACCGCTGCGCGAGCTTTGCAGGTTTTCGTCAATAATGAGAGAAGAAGAATCGCGCGAGCCACGGTCCGGCAGCGTTACCGTAAGCGTTTGCTCATGTTTGTCCCGCATCACAACCAGGGCCATTTTGCCGCCGGTGCGATGGTTGCGGAGAATGTGGCTCAGATCGCTGCGGTCGGTGAGCTTTTCATTGTCGGCTTTTATGATCACGTCGCCGGCTTTCAGTCCGGCTTTTTCCGCTGCGCTGTTTTTTTCCACTGAGCGCACAAGAACGCCTTCGCCGTCTTTTACGCCAAAATATTCACCCAGCTGTCGCGTAAGGCTTTCTGTCTGGACGCCGAGCACGGATGAGTATGTCTGAATCTGGAAAGGCAGATCCATGCTGTTGCGGGGAAAGTCGGGTGGGCGCGGCGTGGGAACAATGATGCGCGGAAAAGTCTGCGCCACGACCGCGCCGTGGTCGGCCAGTTGGACCTTGATCTTCATGGGAGCGCCATCGCGGCTGATGCCGATCGTGACAGTGCGTCCGGGCGGCACTTCGCGAATCAGGCGGCGGATCTGCTCTTCACTTTCAACCGCGGTACCGTTGAAATCGAGAATTACATCGTGCTCGCGTAAGCCGGCTTTGCCGGCAGGCGCATCAGCGTCTACCATTGTGATTTCCACGCCGCGCTCTTCCTTAAGTTTGAGCGCGGCCAGCCGGTCCGTGGTCACGTCGCGAATATCAACCCCCAGGTATGAGCGGCCTGAGGCGGAGGAGTAACCTTCAGCGGTATGGGGAAGCGCCTCCGGCGTGGACGAAGGCTGGGCTGCAATCAACGGCAACGCCAGTCCAACGAGCAATAGCGCGACTGTCTTTTTCTCAATCATAGGGGGACGCTCCAAACTTTTTTCTCTTACTGTCTTGGTTCTTTCCGGATCTCAATATTCCCAGCCGTGGTGTGGACGTGCAGCAGCGGTCCACCGCCGTTCAGGCTGCCTTCAGCATAAAATTCGCGCGGCCCCATCGTGGCTGTAGGATGCGTAATCTTCAGCTCGCCAAACTCACTGCGGATGCCGTAACTCCGCGCCGACTCTACCGCCGCGCGCACGTTCACGCCCAGGCCTTCCGGCACAAACACGATAATGTCACCCATCTGCGTTTCCAGCTTTGAGTCAGTAAACGGCGCGCCGCCCGACGCCAGCTTGGCCATGATGGCGCCCGCGCCTGTCTCCGCGCGCACTCCGCCTTTCACCGGCCCAATATGGATGCTTCCGCCAGCCGTCTCGATTTCCGCCGCGCCGGTGTCATTCAGTTCGATATTGCCGCCGCCGGTTTCGGCTTTGATCTTGCCATCGCACTTCGTCACCTGTATCGACCCGCCGGCCGTTTGCAGCGTCATCACCTTGGCCCATCCGATGTTCAAATTCCCGCCGCCCGACTTCGCCGTAACATGCCCCGCCGCTGACGCCAGCCGGATACTTCCTCCGCCCGTCGTGGCTTCAACGTCATTCCCTACTTTACCGATATCGATATTTCCGCCGCCACTGCTCACCGCTATCACGCCGGTGATGCCGTCAAGCTGAATTCCGCCACCGCCCGTCTTCGCTTCGACGCGCCCAGACAAATTCTTTGCCGCCACCGCACCGCCTTCCGTCTGCAAACGCACAAGCTGAGTCTGCGCCGGTACTTTAATATCAAAATCAATCGAGCCTTGGTTTGATCCTTCGCAGTCCGCCTGCAACACCACCGCATCACCGGAGCTGAAGGTCGTGAACTTCATGTGGCTCAGTTCGCGCCGCGCGCGATCTTCACGGGCAGCGTGGACATGCTCACGAATCGTGTATGTAACATTATTCTGCTGCGCACCCTCAATGTGAATCGATCCGCTGCTTGACTTCACTCGCACCGTCTTGCCCGCGGAAAACGTTCCGGAGATTTCCTGTACCCACTCATTGCCTTGCGCGCGATAGAGTCGTGGGCCCTGCGCGACCGCAGCCTGACTGACTAGAAAGCCTGCCGCCAAGATCATCATCGCGAGTTGTAGATGCTTCTTCATCGCTGCTAGTTTCTTCTCTTTCGATCAGCTCATTCCTAAGGGCTGAAAACCGCTTCCCCTCCGCTTCCAAGCCGCTCTCATCTTCCAAATAAAGCTAATCGCCAACTGCTAATTGCTGCGCTAATCCAAATGCGGCATGCTTGCCAGATACCGCTTTGACTCTTCACGGATAAACTTATTCGGATCGCGGTCCGCCAGCACCGTCAACGCGGAGCGCACGCTGGTATCGGCCTTCACCGCATCCAGCAGGCTGATGGCTTCCTGGCGAACGCCGGCATTGTTGTCATGCAGCAAAGCTTCTACCACCGCGTCGCGCACATGAACGTCATCGCGGACATAGCCTTTCAGCGCGTCCAGTGATTTCAGGCGCACGCCGGGGTTCTTGTCATACCGCAAAGCCTCGATCAAAACTTCGCGCACCGCGTCATCTTCTGAGCCATGCGTCAGCACGTCAATGGAATCCAGCGCGATTGCGGGATTGCGGGTGTTGCGCGCCGCCAGTACCAGCAATTGCCGTATGCGCGGATCATCGCTTGATCCGTTCAATATCTGCGGCTGCAACGTGTTGTATTTGATCTGGACCTGATTGGAATTCGCGCTAGGCGTAATCGATTCAATGCCGGCAATGTTCGCTTCTGCCGACGGCTGAATATCATTCTGATCGCCCGGCCGGGTGGCCGTGATCGGAGGTCTCTTTGCCTCCATCATCTTGTAAGTTGTGCCCACGCCGCCCACAAATCCAAGCATCAGCAGCGCCGCGGTCAATGCCGGGGCCAGCTTAATCTGGTGGAACCATCCTGTGGCGTCAAAGATGAACGAACTGAAAATGTTGCGTGACTGTTCCGCGTGCTCCAGCGCTTCCTGCAACTGCATTCTGTTGGCTGCCAAAAAGCTGGGCGAAACTTCTTTTACCGGCGCCGCAGCCATGGCGTCTTTGAATTCAAGCGCTGTTTCAAGTTCGCGCCTGCACCCGAGGCAATGGCGCACGTGCTGTTCATACTCAAATTTGGCGTCATCGGCCAGCTCACCGTAAATGTATAAAACAACGTTTTCTTTGGTCCAATCGCAATTCATGGTTTCTCCGCACTTACTCTTCGTGGCTCACTCGTCTCCGCACTACCATCACTTGTGGACCGCAGGCGCCCTCGCCTGCGCTCCCTTATCGTTTCTCTCGGCACTTAGTATTTAGTACTTGGCCGCAAGTCCCGGGATGTTTCGCCTCTTCCGTGTGCTGCAATCCCCGATCTCTCTTGCCTCTTCGCGCTGAGCGGTGCAATCTCTCAGCGCTTTCACCACTTCAAAATCCGCTTGCATCTTCGAAACAAAGCCAAATACCCATTGCTATTTACCAAATACTGCTCCCTACCTCATCGGCCCCAGCGCGCCGCGCAGCTTCTGCGTCGCCCGGAACAAAGTATTCTTGGCCGTCTCTTCCGTCGTGTTCAGCATCTCGCCAATCGTCCGCAGCCTGAGGCCCTGATAATGTTTCAACTCAAAAACCATGCGCTCGCGCGGAGTCAGCTTCGTAAGCGCCTGGTTGATCTTGGCTCCCAGCTCCCGCCGCATCAGGTCGCGCTCCGGGTTCGCGCCCGCTCGGTCATCGGAGACGCGTTCCAGCACGTCCACCGCCTGCCCGCTTGAGTCCATCACCATCTGCGGATCTTCCTTGCGCGTCTGCCGCTTTCTCAGATGGTCCAGGCACAGGTTCGTCACAATGCGATAGATCCAGGTATAAAACGAGCATTCAAACCTGAAGTTGCCAATATGCCGATAGGCTTTCAGAAAGGCTTCCTGATAGATGTCGTGCGCATCCGCGTCCGATCCGGTCAGGTGCATGGCCAGGCGCAGCACGGCCTGGTCATACTGGCGCACCAGTGTCTCGAAAGCTGCACGGTCTCCGCGCTGCGCGGCGCGTATCAGCTCACTGTCGTTGATTCGACTTAGGGCTTGACTCACCATCTCTCCGGAAGAATGGGAGCTTCTTGCACCGCTGCTCGGGCCAACCGCCACCCCTATAAATGCTGAGTCGGCCGGCATCTTCTGTCCTCTGTAATCCTCTCTCCTTGCAATTACTTGGACGCAGCCAACAGCGATACGTAAGCTGAGAGTATCCCATTTTCGGACACTTGGGAAATCCCGGGACGACCAGTAACCCTCGCGGGATCAACTGCTTCCCGGCCTTGCAATTTCCTCACCCCAAGGTGCAGGCAATTGCGATCTGGTTCCGATTCGGAACTGACCGACCAAAATCGTGTGGCTCAGCCTTGGTCCGCGGCGGCGAACCTAACTTTAAATCTTGGCTCCTGGTCCCCTTTGCGCCCTCTGCGTTCTTTGCATTGCTAACAATCAAATTCGTGCCATGCCGCGAAGAATTTTGTTCGGTATCTTCGGCTCTCCGGTTCGTCGAAGTTT
>DAHUXR010000103.1 GCA_027307045.1 Acidobacteriaceae bacterium | reverse complement strand
CGCTATAACAACGTTCAATTCAACCAGGGTATCAGCGCGGAGATGTTGGCTGAGCGTTACAAGCTCACCCGCGAGTGCCTGGACCAATACAGCCTGGAGAGCCATCGCCGCGCTGCGCGCGCCACGCAGGAAGGCTGGTTCTGCCGTGAGATTCTGCCACTGCCGGTTGAGACCGAGCAGGGCACAGTTAACGTTAGCCGCGACGAAGGCATCCGCGCCGATACCACGCTGGAAAAAATGGCTACACTCAAAACAGTTTTCAAAGCCGATGGTGTTGTTACCGCCGCGAATTCATCGCAAATTACTGACGGCGCAGCAGCCGTGCTGATCATGGAGCGCGGTGTCGCGGAAAAACTTGGCTACCGCCCGATGGCCCGCTTCGTTGAGTTTGCCCTCGCCGCAGAAGATCCGGTCTTGATGCTGGGTGCGCCGATACCCGCAACCCGCAAGATCATGGAGCGCTCCGGCCTCAACCTTGAAGACATCGACCGGGTTGAAATCAATGAAGCCTTTGCTAGCGTGGTGCTGGCCTGGCAGCGTGAAACCAAAGCCGATCTCGCTCAGGTAAACGTAAACGGCGGCGCAATCGCCCTCGGCCATCCGCTGGGCGCCAGCGGCGCTCGACTGATGACAACACTTGTGCACGAGTTGGAACGCACCGGCGGTCGCTACGGAATGCAGACGATGTGCGAAGGCGGCGGCATGGCTAACGCCACGATCATCGAGCGGCTGAACTAACTAAAAGAACGATCAATTCGCGGCTAAAACTTTTCAGCAATTAAAATGGAGAAGCAATGAAGATCAAAGGTTCAAGCGCGCTGGTTACCGGCGGCGCATCAGGTCTGGGCGCGGCGACAGTCCGCATGCTCGCGGCGCAAGGCGCAAAGGTCGTGATTGCGGATGTCAACGAAAAAGGTGGCAACGATCTGGCGCAGGAGCTCGGATCGACTGTCAAGTTCATCAAGACAGACGTGACCGATGACGCCCAGGTCGCCGCCGCCGTTGAAGCTGCCGTCAAGCAGCATGGAGGTTTGCACATCCTCGTCGCCACCGCCGGCATCGGCATTGCAGAAAAACTTCTGGGCAAGAACGGCATGCATGACCTGCAAAAGTTTATCCGCACCATCCAGGTCAACTTGATCGGGACATTTGACGCCATCCGCCACGGCGCAAACGCCATGACCGCCAACCAGCCGGACGAAGACAATGGTCGCGGCGTCATAGTCACTACCGCTTCGGTCGCGGCCTATGAAGGGCA
Source organism: Acidobacteriaceae bacterium (assembly GCA_027307045.1). Lineage (GTDB taxonomy): Bacteria > Acidobacteriota > Terriglobia > Terriglobales > Acidobacteriaceae > Angelobacter. The sequence continues at coordinate 15,401 of DAHUXR010000103.1, read as the reverse complement.
GATTGGCCAAGTCGCATACTCGGCCTCCAAGGGCGCAATCGTCGGCATGACTCTGCCGCTGGCGCGTGAGTTGGCGCGCTCGGGAATTCGAGTGTGCACCATCGCGCCCGGAATTTTTCACACGCCGCTGCTCGGCGCATTGCCGGAAGCAGCGCAGCAGTCTCTCAGCCAGCAGGTTCCGTTCCCGCAAAGATTAGGCAAGCCGCCGGAGTTCGCGGCCCTGGTGCAGCACATCATTGAAAACAACATGCTCAACGGCGAGACGGTCCGCCTTGACGGCGCAATCCGCATGGCCCCCAAATAGAATGTGTTCTTAGATCAGATCATGAACAGGTGGGTGCGGGTGGCAGGTCCTGCCCTTCAGTGATCACTCTCATTCATTACATATCGCCATTGACTGTGTCATATTGGGAGTGATCAAAAAGACATCAGCCGAGAGGCGACGATAGCATGCGCGTTCTGATAGCAGGCGGAGGCACCGGCGGACACGTGATCCCGGCGCTGGCCATTGCGCGCGAGTTGAAGGCCCGCCACAATGCTGAAGTCCTTTTTGTGGGAACGGCCAGAGGCATGGAAAACCGCCTGGTCCCTCAAGCCGGTTTTGGGCTGATGCGCGTCAAGGTGGGCGCGCTCAAAAATGTAAGCCTTATTACCCGCATGCGCACGCTGTTTGACCTGCCCAGGGCCGTAGTCGACGCGCGGAAGATCATTAAGGTCTTCAATCCTGATGTGGTGGTGGGCGTGGGCGGATACGCCTCGGGCCCGGCGATGGCGGCAGCCATCATGATGCACATTCCCACGCTGGCTTTTGAGCCAAACTATGTTCCCGGATTTGCTAATAAGATCGTGGGCCATCGTGTTTCGGCGGCGGCGGTGCATTTTGAGCAGACAGAAAAATATTTTCGCAATGCCCAGGTTGTGGGCGTGCCGGTGCGGGCGGAATTCTTTAACGTGCCGGCGCTCGATGGCAACCATCCGCCAACACTGCTGATTTTTGGCGGCAGCCAGGGCGCGCGCGCGATCAATCAGGCCATGGTAGCCGCTGCTCCGGCAGTACTAGGGCAAATTCCCCGCCTTCAGATCATCCACCAAACGGGCGAGCGTGAATATAATGACGTGGCGGCTGCGTATAAGCAGGCGGGCGTGAAGGCCGAGGTTTCAGCTTTTATCGATGACATGCCAGCGGCGTTTGCGCGAGCGGATTTGCTGTTGTGCCGATCGGGAGCGAGCACTGTCGCTGAGGCGACGGCGGCAGGGAAGCCGGCAATTTTCGTCCCGTTTCCGCAAGCGGCGGACGACCATCAGCGCCGCAACGCAGAAGCGATTGTGCAAGGGGGCGCGGCCATTCTGGTGCCCCAGGCAGAGCTTACGCCGGAGCGACTGATGGAGGTGATTACGCAGCTATTTGCCAATCCCACACGTCTAAAGCAAATGGCGGAGCGGGCACGGGCGCTATCTCACCATGATGCGGCGGGCCGAGTGGCAAGGATGGTGGCGGAACTCAGTGGAAGATCGGGTGATCGCCGTGATCGGGAACGCAGCGAGGTAAATTAAGGGCGAGCCCGACTTGCGTGGCGAGCCCGCTGACGCAAGCGCAGATGGATCTCAAGGCACGGAAAGCTGTGTAGCGGTTTTCGGAGCGAAGCGACAGAAATGAAGCCACCGACTTGCGCGGCGAGCCCAATGACGCAGGCGCAGTAAGATTTAGCGGTTAGCGAAGCTGTATAGCGGTTTGGAGCGAAGCGACGCAGGTTTTTCCCAGGTAAAGGCCGCGAGCCCGGCTTGCGTGGCGAGCGGCAGGCCTCAGGAGCAATTGATAGATTGATTCGACGAAGCTCTTAAGCGGTTTGGAGCGAAGCGACAAGAACAATGTTTGCAAAAATTCAGCGGATACATTTCGTCGGGATTGGCGGCATCGGCATGAGCGGTATTGCCGAGGTGCTGCTGACGCTCGGCTACAAAGTGTCCGGCTCTGACCTCAAAAGCTCCAGCGTTACAGAGCGGCTGGCGGAAAAGGGCGCCATCATTTTTGAAGGCCATCGGGCGGAGCACATCACCGGAGCTGAAGTCGTGGTCGCCAGTTCAGCCGTAAAGCGCGACAATGCCGAAATCCAGGCGGCGCACGCCGAGCATGTTCCGGTGATCCAGCGCGCGGAGATGCTGGCCGAACTCATGCGCCTGAAGTATGGAATCGCTATTGCTGGAATGCATGGCAAAACCACGACCACCAGCATGGTTGCGGCGGTGCTGGCGGCAGGCGGACTTGATCCCACGGTCGTCGTGGGCGGACGCGTGGATGCCATGGGATCGAACGCGCGGCTGGGCAAGTCACAATATCTGGTGGCGGAAGCCGATGAGAGCGACCGTTCATTTCTCAAGCTATCGCCCATTCTGGCCGTGGTGACCAATATCGATCGCGAGCATATGGATTGCTATCGCGACATGGCGGACGTGGAGCAGGCGTTTCTGGATTTCATTGATCGCGTGCCGTTTTATGGCATGGCCGTGCTGTGCCATGACGACGAGCGGCTGCGCAACATGCTGCCGCGGCTGGCCCGCCGCGCAACAACCTACGGCGTGCATCAAGACGCGGATTTCCGAGTGGGCCGCGCGCGGGCAAAATGCGCCGGCAACAAGCATTACGCGCATTTCTCAGTGGAATACCATGGCAAGTCGCTGGGAGATTTCCATCTGCGCGTGCCCGGCAATCACAACGTGCTGAACGCGACGGCCGCCGTGGCTGTAGGCGTGGGCTTGGATATTGAGCCGGACCGCATCCGCGAGGCGCTGGAAAACTTTCGCGGGGTCGATCGGCGCTTTCAACTTCGCGGCCGGGCTGCCGACGTGAGCGTGATTGACGATTATGGCCACCATCCCACGGAGATCCGAGCCACGCTGGCGGCGGCGCGCCACTGCGGATTCAAGCGCGTGCACGTGATCTTTCAGCCGCATCGCTTTACCCGCACGCGCGATCTGTTGGAGCAATTCGGCGCGGCATTCAATGATGCGGATACCGTTTCCGTGCTCGATATCTATGCCGCCAGTGAAGCGCCAATCCCCGGAATCACCGGTGAACGGCTGGCCCAGGCCATCCAGTTGTTTGGCGATCAAAGGGGCACAGCCAACTATATTCCGTCATTCGACGAAGCGGCGCGGCAAGTCTCCGCGATGGCTGAGCCCGGCGATATGGTGCTCACTCTCGGCGCGGGCAGCGTGTCCCAGCTGGGGCCGATGGTGCTGGAGCAGTTGAAGAAGAAGCAGGCGCACATGAAAGAAGCAGCCAGTTACTAGCCGGTCCGCTTATCCATAAATAAAGACCTATTCGGGAACAAAATAGAATGCCACCGCCACAATGGCATAGACGGCCAGGAGCTGCGCGCCTTCAAACCAGTTGGTCTCGCCGTCGGATGAAATCATGTCAACAATTACCACTGAGAGAACGATGGCGGCAATTTCAAAGCCGTTGAACACCAGAGTCATGGGATGCCCGATGGCGACAGAGAGAAAAACCAGCACTGGCGCGACAAACAGCGCGATTTGAGTGCTTGCGCCTGTGGCAATGGACATGGAAACGTCCATGCGGTTGCGGCGGGCCATGATGATGGCGGTGGAATTTTCCGCGGCATTGCCCACCAATGCCACCACAATCACGCCGACAAAAAGCTCCGTCATGCCCAGGGCCTGGGTGACTGGAGCGATCTGGCCAACCAGGATTTCACTCATGACTGCGATCAGGATGGTCGCCACACCGAGCGAAACAATGGCTTGAGCTCGAGATGTCCTGGGAGCGCCTTCTTCTGTATGCTGTGCCGCGAAAGAAGCGCGGTGCGTGCGAAAAACAAAGAGCAGGTTCAGCAGGTACAGCGCTATAAGGACGCCGCTGGTCCAGAGGCTGAGACGTTGCAGGTTAACGTCATGATGCTGAAGCGTCCCAAAGAGCGTGAGATTAAAGACCGCGGGCATCACCAGCGCGGCCACGGCAATCATCAGGGTGGTGCTGTTCATGGAAGATGTGGCGCGGGAGAAACGCTGTACCGGATTGCGAAGGCCGCCGGCGACCAGGCTGAGCCCCAGCACCAGAAGCAGGTTCCCGATGATGCTGCCGGAAAGCGAGGCCTTGACCACGTTGATGTGTCCGGCATGCAGCGCGAAAAAAGCGATGATCATTTCCGTGGCGTTTCCCATGGTCGCGCTCAGGATGCCGCCCGCGGCCGGCCCGCACTGTGAAGCCAGCGCGCCGGTGGATTCGCCCAACACGCTGGCCAGCGGCGCAATGGCAAGGGCTGAAGCAATAAAAATCAGTAGCGGCGAAGCACGCAACAGGTCAAGGATGATGGCCACGGGCACAAAAAGAAGCAGCAGGTTCAACCACCGATGCGAGGGTTTCAGCGGAAACTTGCTCCACAGCGTGCGAGGCGGCGTGGGATTTGGCATCTGGAGGATTGTAAAAGATCTAAGATAAAGACCGCCGATCCGGCGGTCTCGTTCATCCGTGGTGAGATTGCTTTTTGTGCAAAGCTAACCCGCCTTGCGGCGGGTCGCTTGTTTAGGGGCTTGGGATTTCTTCATTGGGTGGCTGCGCGAACCGCTGGCGGTCGCGTTCTTCAATGCGGCGCATGGCCCCGAGCAGATGGTAATTCACGCCTGCACGAAGCTGCTCATGCTGACGGTTGAGGACTTGCATCATGAGCGGATCAAAAATGCCGACCGCTTCCAATGCTTCCATGTTGCGATGAACGCGAGCGAATGCCGCGTTAAGGCGGTTAATTAGATCGTAGACTTGCGGTTTGGGTACACCGCTGGATTTAGGCACACTGCTAAAATCGGTGTCAGCCATAGGTCGCCTTTCGAGTGAAGGTGATTTGTGGTCAGGGCGCGCCGGTGTGCAACCACTGGCGTTGCCCGTCTCTAGTTTTATAATCGCGCGGTGAAAGCAGACGCAACAAAATAGCGAAGCGTTTTGAATAAACACACAAAGTCAAGCAGCGAATTTATTTTGTTAAGCGTGGAGAAGCTCAACCCTTACCACTGATGACACTGAATGAACTGATTTGCACGGATCAAAGAAAATTCAATTGCAGCGATTCTAGAGATAGCGTATCCCGTTCATTGAGACCCACTGGTTTGAGGATGGGTGGCCCTCAAGAGCAGCGGAGCAGATCCTTCGGCTGCGCGGAAGCAGTATGGAGATGTACGGCGTTTGGCGTGGCTTGCCTCAGGATGGCAGCCTCGTGGGCTGAAATGAATCGTAAGCCACAAATGTGTGGCAGTGGGATACAACTACCCAGGAACACCTATAGAACCATTCTTAAAATTTGTATCCGTGTCATCCGTGTGAGATTTTTAAGCGGAAAATCCAGCGCGCCTCAGGAAGCTGCGGCGCGTCGCGTTAGGTGCGCTTTGCCGGCTTCTTTGCGAATGATCTCAACCCCGCGCTGGCGATCATAGGTAATGGTCATTTCGCCGGAGCATGGGCCGCAGAGCCAGAAGTGCTCCACACGGTTGGAAGCTTTTGGCTTGGCGGCGTTCAGCACCTCAAATTGCGGTCGCGGCGATTCAACCATAAAGATCTTGCCTTCGCGCAAATAAACCAGCGGAGTAGAACAGGATGGATTGGCGCATTTTGCGAGCATAGTTTACTCCTTGATTATCGGCACACCCGGACGTTCGGGCAAAGTGGGGGCTCTTTGTCTTGGGAATAGATGCCGCGTTTGGCTGGTTGGTTCGCTGAAAAAGTGTACTTTTTTGCACAGCTCCCGGAACCATTAAAAATAGCGCGAAGAATGGCCAGAAACGCTATTCGGAACGTTTCCCGTCTCCTTCGACTAAGGTCTCTTTAACAAAACTAGGGTTCCGGGGGCTTGCTTCTAACTGACAGACTACTTAGAATTTCTCCTTCCGAAAGAGTAGAGGAGTGGGGAAGGGGTTAGAAACAAATCCCGGATAATGTATGCATCGAGTTTTGATCGTTGAAGATACGCCAGCAGATGTCCGGCAGTCCTCGGCAGTAGTGAAGAAGCTGGGTGCCCAGGACGTCATTGCCCTGAACAACATTGCCGCCGCCATTCTGTTTCTGCAAGACGTGTTGGAAGGGACCAAGCCGGCGCCGGACCTGATCCTGCTGGACCTTTCATTCCCCAGAGAAAGCGGATTCGAAGTACTGCGGTATTGGAAGTCCAATGCCAAACTCCATCAGATTCATGTGGTTGTGTGGACGGTGATGGGGGACACGGAAAAGAAGTTATGCCAGTTTTTTGGGGTAGAACACGTGATACCCAAGTGGGCAGGCCCCAAGGAACTGGAAGCGGCCCTGAAGACTTTTGTGCAGGACTCCGACACGGCGCAGACCTGAGCGCCAGACAGCATATCAGCTTCCATCTGCATCAAATCTAGCCGCTGCATCTTGGGGCGATTTTGCCGCGTTGTGTTGTCCTGCCCAGTAGCATTCCAGTACTTCCGTGACGAAATTTTGTGCAACACCTGAAAATATCTGGAGGACCTATCGATGAGCAAATTGCCCGAGATGATCAACAAACACCACGAGGAAATACGCGCAGACTGGCTGAAGCAGATGAGCACCGCGGTGCGCCGCGCGGACCTGATCAGCAATGAGGAATTGGAGTCGCAATCCCGCGAACTGATGGATGCGATTGCCAGCGGCGCCAGGTCAGGAGAGCTGACCAATCTCGATGGGCCCGCGTGGGGCCAGGCGCGGGACACGTTGGGCGCAATCTCCACATCGCGGGCCAAACAGGGTTTCAGCACCAGTGAAACCGCCACTTTTGTACTTTCACTAAAACAGCCGATCTTTAACGCTGTCCGCCGGGAAAATCCGTCCGACCCGGCCGCGCTGTTCGATGACATTTGGAAATCGACCCAACTGATCGACAAGCTGGCGCTGATCACGGCTGACGCGTTCCAGGCTTCGCGGGAGAAATTCATCGCGCGGCAACAGGAAGAGCTGATGGAGCTGTCCACCCCGGTAGTCAAGCTGTGGGATGGAATCCTGGCGCTGCCGATCATCGGCACGCTGGACAGCGCGCGGACCCAGGTGGTGATGGAGTCATTGCTGCAGGCCGTGGTGCAAACGAACTCGCGGGTTGCGATCATCGATATCACGGGTGTTCCCACCGTTGACACTCTAGTGGCGCAGCATCTGCTGAAAACGATTACAGCCGCGCGACTGATGGGCGCGGACTGCATCATCAGCGGCGTGCGGCCGCAGATTGCGCAGACCATTGTGCATCTTGGCATTGACCTGGCCGGCGTGATCACCAAAGCAAAGTTGTCTGACGCATTCGCGCTGGCTCTGCAGCGCACAGGCCAGGTGGTGACGAAAGTAAACGGCGACAACGCCGGCAAACGCACGCTTCTCAGGCGGGAGGAGTAAATGGAACGTATTCCTATCCTGCGCATGGGACAATTCCTGCTGGTCACCATCCAGGTGGACATGCATGACCGGCTCGCGGTGCAGTTGCAGGACGACCTGACGGAAAAAATCTCAGAGTGCAGCTCCCGCGGGGTCTTGATCGATATTTCAACGCTGGAGATTGTGGATTCATTCATCGGCAGGATGCTGGCCAACATTGCGGCAATGGCGCGGGTGCTGGACGCAGAAACCGTGGTGGTGGGCATGCAACCGGCCGTGGCCATTACGCTGGTTGAGCTTGGCATGTCACTGAGCGGAGTGCGCACGGCGCTGAATGTGGAAACGGGGATGGAACTGCTGTACGAACTGCGCGGAGATTTCAATTCGGAGATGGGTGGATGAAATCTGCAAAGCAGGAGACCGTGCCAATTGCCACTTCCAGCGACGTAGTGATGGCAAGACAGAAGGTGCGGCAATGGGCCATTGAAATGAAGTTCACGCTGGTGGACCAGACCAAACTGGTGACCGCCGCGAGCGAACTGGCCCGCAATGCCCTGGAGCACGGCAAAGGCGGCCACATGGTGATTGAGCAGGTGGAGAACTCCGTCAAGAATGGTTTGAAGCTGGTATTTGAAGACCGGGGTCCTGGGATAAGCGACGTGGATGCCGCGTTGCGCGATGGTTTCACGACCGGTGGCGGGATGGGGCTGGGATTGGGCGGGAGCAAGAGACTCGTGAATGACTTTCAAATTGAATCAGAACCGGGTAAAGGGACGCGCGTTACCGTGGTCCGCTGGAAATAATGTTTCTATCTCGAACGATCTCATTGTCTGATAGCAGTTCCACCGCTGAAGCCCGCATGGCGGGAGCCCGGATGGCGGCTTCCCTGGGCTTAAATGAAAAAAAATCCGGAGAGACGGCAATCGTAATCACAGAAGCCGCCCGTAATGCCGTGGTGTATGGCGGCGGTGGGCAGCTGGTGCTCTCCGGAATTAAATCCAAGCACGAAACAAGAATGGATATCGTGGCGCTGGACCGCGGGCCGGGTATCGCCGACCTGTCACGCGCGCTGCAAGATGGATACTCCACAGGCGGCACTCCGGGGACCGGGCTGGGCGCGATCAAGCGCATGGCGGAAGTTTTTGATGTGTTCAGCAACGCCAAAGGCACCGCGATATTCGCGCGAATAGCGCAGCCGGAGAATGAACACCGTTCACGCAAATCTTCCGTGGAACTTGCAGGGCTGGTTTCCCCGATTGCGGGAGAGACTGCTTCTGGCGACAACATGGCGTGGGAAATGAACGGGGACCGTTGCATCGTAATGATGGCCGATGGCCTGGGCCACGGCCCGATAGCAGCGGAAGCAGCGGATGAAGCCGTGCGGGTGTTTCGAGCCTACAGCAATGAATCTCCTGCAAGCCTGATCTCCCGCATGCATGATGCGCTGAAAAAAACCCGCGGCGCGGCGGCGGCCATAGCAGAAGTGCGCACGCTGGCAGGGACATTGACGTATGCGGGCGTCGGCAACATCTCCGGCAGCATCCTAAGTCATACGCTGAGCCGCAGCCTGGTTTCACACAATGGCACGCTAGGACATGTGATGGCGAGAGTCCAGGAATTCAAAGTTGAATGGCCCAAAGACGGGATCCTGGTGATGCATTCTGACGGATTGCAGTCGCGCTGGGACCCCTCGCGTTATCCCGGCCTTCTGGCGCGGCAGCCGGCGCTGATTGCCGGCGTACTGCTGCGCGATTTTCGCCGGGAACGCGACGACGCCAGCGTGCTGGTGCTGAAGGGAGCGGCAGCGATTTAGTCCGATCCAGAGAACCCTCATGAGCAACCGGCTTTCAAGCATCACATTACGGAATGAACGCGACGTGGTGCAGGCGCGCCAGCGAGCGCGTGAGATCGCCGCCCTGCTGGGATTCGATAACCAGGAGCAAATCCGGCTGGCCACCGCAACTTCAGAGATGGCGCGCAACGCCTATCGCTACGCTCGCGGGGGAAAAGTAAGCTTTGATGTGGAGATTGGACGGACACAGGTTCTGGAGATCACGGTTTCCGATACCGGCCCGGGAATCGACAATCTAACTGAAATTTTTGAAGGCCGTTACCATTCCGCTACTGGAATGGGCCTGGGCATTGTGGGCACCAAACGGCTGATGGACACATTCGCCATCACCAGCAGTCCCGGTGGAACCGTGGTGAAGATGGGCAAAGACCTGCCTTTTGCCGCTCCGGCTCTTACGCATGCGCGGCTGAAGGATGTGAATGACAAAATCAACAGCAAGACGCCGGAGAGTCCATACGAGGAGATTGACCGGCAAAATCGCGAGTTGCTGAATACTTTGCAGGAACTGCGTGCCCGGCAGGAAGAGCTGGCGCTGCTGAATCGCGAATTAGAAGACACAAACCGTGGCGTGGTTGCGCTCTACGCGGAGCTGGACGAACGCGCAGATTACCTGCGGCGCGCTTCAGACCTGAAGACCAGTTTTCTCTCCAACATATCGCATGAATTTCGCACGCCGCTGAACTCCATTATGTCTCTGGCGAGAATATTGCTGGACCGTCTTGACGGGGACCTGACAGGCGACCAGGAAACGCAGGTGGGATTCATTCTGGAGTCGGCAAAGACATTATCGGAAATGGTGAATGATCTGCTTGATCTGGCCAAGGTGGAAGCAGGCAAAGTCCGGATCAGGGTGAAGACGTTTGAAGTGATGGAATTGTTCAGCGCGTTGAAGGGCATGCTGAAGCCGTTGCTGGCGGACAATAGTTCCGTGGACCTCGTTTTTAGCGAAGGCGCTAATCTGCCGCCCATGCGGACAGACGAAGGCAAGGTCTCACAGATATTGAGAAACTTTATTTCCAACGCGATCAAATTTACGCCGCAGGGTGAGATAAAGATTTGCGCCGAGCTGCGCGGCAGCGGATCAGTGTTGTTTGAAGTTACAGACACGGGAATCGGCATTCCGGCGGAACATTTGGAGACAGTGTTTCAGGAATTTTCCCAGATAGAAAATCCGTTACAGGAGCGGTATCGCGGCACCGGCCTGGGCCTGCCACTCTGCAGAAAGATGGCCCTGTTGCTGGGCGGCAAAGTATGGGTAAAAAGCGAACTAGGCCGCGGATCGAGCTTCTTTGTGGAACTACCCATCGTTTATAAAGGCGAAGCCGATGTGGCCGGATCGCGTGAAGAAATGCCGGCGCCGGAATTTTCACGGCCCACTGTTTTATTGATCGCGCCGGAAGCGCAGACATTCTCATTGATTGATCCTGCTTTTAAGACATCGGAATTTCAGCTCATCCACGTGGAGAGTCTGGAGCGAGCAGAGACATGGCTGCAGCGCCACCAGCCGCGCGCCGTGGTGCTTGATATCGAAGGGCTTGGAAATCCGGGATGGGATTTCCTGCGATTTTTTCCCAAGCCGGAGGATACAAGCGAACAGATTCCGGTGATCGCCGTGACGGCGCCACGGGATTCAAACCAGGCCTTGGATTCTGGCGCGGCACTGGGCATCAGCAAACCACTGGAAGCGAGGAGTTTGTTGCAGGATGTCCGCCGCGTTACAAGACAGGAGAAACCCAAGAAACTGCTGCTGGTGGATGACAACGATTTGTCATTGTATATTTTGCGCGAGCTGCTGGACCGTCCGTGGCTCAGCCTGATGGAAGCGCATAACGGGCAGGAAGCGCTGGATATGATTGATCGCGAGCAGCCGGATGCCGTGATTCTTGACCTGGTAATGCCCGGGATGGGTGGATTTGAAGTCCTGCAGAAGCTGCGAGACCAGGAACAGACGCGCCATCTGCCGGTGATTGTGTATACGTCAAAGATGCTGACTGGAGAAGAGAAGAAGCGTTTGACCGATCTGGCCGCTGGATTGATTGCCAAGAGTGAGGTAACAACCTCGCTTTCTCCTCAATCCCTGTTAAGCTCACTTGCCAGGATGGACATTGCCGGACCGGAGGGAAAGTGATCCAGAGATGACAGAGCGCCAGACATCACGGGTCCTGCTGGTTGACGATACGGAACAAAACCGCTACGTGCTTTCGCGCATCCTGGCGCGCGCGGGCCTTGAAGTGGAGCAGTGCACCACCGGCAAGGAAGCGCTGGAGCGCGTGAGGTCCTGCCCGGACCTGGTGATTCTTGATGTAAAGCTGCCTGATCTTTCCGGCTATGAAGTGTGCCGTCGAATCAAGGCTGATCCAGTCACGCGCTCGGTGCCGGTGCTGCAAATCTCAGCGTCGTTCGTGAGTAATGAAAGCAAAGTCCAGGCGCTTGAGGGCGGCGCTGACGGATATCTTACGCATCCGATTGACGCCACAGTGCTGGTGGCGACGGTCAAGTCTCTGCTGCGGCTGAAGCAGGCGGAATTGATTTCGCGGCAATCGGCGCAGCAGTGGCAATCCACTGTGGACGCGCTGCCGGAATATCTGGTGCTGCTGGATACGGAAAACAAAGTTGTGCGGTGCAACCGGGCGTTTGTGGAGCTAAGCGGAAAAACTTTCAGCGACGTGATTGGGCACGATGGCGTCGCGATCCTGGCACATGTGCTGGGCAGCGCGGATTTTCTCACGCATACTGAAACCTCGCGTTACGTTGCCGAGCAGCAGCACGGGCAGCACTGGTTCCTGGTTACGGCCGATGCCGTAATGACCGGCGAACAGCGCTTTGGCTCCATTGTGGTGCTCACCAACATTACCGAGCGCAAACTGGCGGAAGAAACTTTGCGCCACACGGAAAAACTTGCGGCCACCGGCAGGCTGGCGCAGACCATTGCGCATGAAATCAATAACCCGCTGGAAGCGTTGACCAACCTGATTTATCTTTCCTTGCATACGGATGATCAGGGGCAGGTCCAGGATTTTCTGAAACAGGCGACCAGAGAGCTGGATCGCGTTGCCAAAATCACAAAACAGATTTTGTCTTTCCATCGCGAAACCAAGATTGCCGTGGAGCTGGACTTTCAGGACATGGTGCAGTCTGTGCTGGCGTTGTACGTAGTGCAGATGGAAACCAAGCACATCGCGGTCGATTTTAAAAAAGGCCCGGCGTTTTGCATCCATGGATTTCCCGGCGAACTGCGCCAGGTTTTTGCCAACTTGATCGGCAATGCGATTGACGCCTCACCTGACCATGGCAGCCTTTGCCTTCGCATCCGCAAAGGAACTTCGCATGGCGTTCCGGGCGTGGTCTTCACCATTCACGATGAAGGTCCGGGCATACCAAAAGAGCTGCGCAACCGCGTGCTGGAACCGTTTTTTACCACCAAAGAACTCAAAGGCACCGGGCTGGGACTGTGGCTGGCGAACAGCCTGGTCATCAAACATCGGGGAAGCTTGCGCTTTCGCTCACGACGCGCCAGCGGGGGCCGTGGAACCTGCTTCAGGGTCTTCCTGCCGATTGGAGCGCCGGCCAACTTCAAATCCAAGGCTGAAAAAGAGAAGCCCCAGAAAGAAAAGCCGACCCAGGAACTGATCAAGGAAGCTTGATCCGCGGAGGGCGCCCATATTTGCGGCCTATGTGCGCAAGATCGCGCCGCGCAGTTGCCGCAAAAATTCTGACGGCGCATTGCGATCGGTAGCAATCCTTAACTTCCGGCCAGCGCAGGCAGCAGGACCATCAACGCGACGATCCACAGTCCCATCCAGATCAGGAAGTTTTTGGTTCCAGCCATCTCGCCAGTATTCACGGTGAGCCCCTTTCAATGCTGTTGCTGACAAGAGATAGTGCAACTGCGGGGCCAAGCGCATCTTATCTTTTATTATCAATAGCTTACAAGGATACATAAGCCGTCATGTGTGTCAGAAAATCTGTGGATGCGTGTCCTGGCGCACACAGCCCAGGGCGGCCGCCAAGCTTACAAAAATCGTTAAGTTACGGGATTTCCCAGCACTTCGCGCAGTTTGGCGGAAAGGACTTTCATGGTAAATGGCTTATGCACCAGCACGGTGCCCGGCTTGAGTACGCCGTCCGGCGCCAGTGACGCATTGGCATAGCCCGAGATAAAGATTACTTTCATCTCCGGCCGTGAGCGCATCAGTTTGTCCGCCAGCACGGGGCCAGTGAGCGGCTGCATGACCACATCGGTCAGCAGCAGGTCAATCTTGCCGGGATAGTCCAGCGCCACCTTCATGGCATCCTGGGCATTGGCCGCTGAGAGCGTGCAATATCCCAGATGGCCAAGCAAATCGACGACGACCGTACGCAAAGACTCTTCGTCATCCACTACAAGAATGGTTTCTTTGCCGCGACAATAATCCAAGGGGGCTTCTCTGTTTCTGTCCGGTTTTGCCGGAACCTGGGCCAGCTATTACTAAGATTGTGAACCTCTCGCCCGGCGGTTTCAACTGGAAAGGTGAGTTCGTTTGGCAGATAAGACAAGGGCAGAAGGCGGACAGGGATCTAGTGGGCGAGCGCAAAGACGAAGTCTTTGAACGCCGGCGGCTAGATCATGCCTTCCAGAACTTTTGAGAGTTCCAGCACTTCAATGTTGGGCGGGCATTCAGGCCAGTTATGACGCCAGCAGATGATCATGTCACAGCCGTCTTTCTTGTGGCGATGGCGGAGGAAGTTGCGGCTCTCAAATTCAAACTCAATACGGACACGCTGCCATACGCCGCGGGCGACTTCAAACATGGCTTCGCAATCAGGGAACTCGGGCTGAATGCGAAGAACGACGAAGCCGAGCTTGCGGGCCAGCATGCCAAAGACGAAGACCACGCCGAGCTCGTTTGTTGGTTCATGAGCCAGTTCCGGCAGCATCATGGGACGGCCATAAACAGGGGGGTCGCGGTGGATGGGGCCTTTGCGCACGCGCGGGCGGACGAAAGCTTTTGCGGCCTTGCGCTGGTTCGTGACTTTGGCGTCGCCCAGCTTGAGCACGTCCTGCCAGTCGCGCTCTAGTTTCGACTTCTGGGCGAACTTGCGGAAGGCCTCAGGAATGCGCGTCCACTGGCGGTAGCGGGTGTGAAAGGGCATGTTGCTGAAACGGCCAGCGCTTTCATATTCATGGATGCTGGGGACCTTGCCCAGCTTGCGGGCGACGGCGGCCCAGTCGAGCAGCAGTGTGGATTCGGGCAGGCTGAAGCCGGGGCCAGTGGCTTCAAGTCCGGCGGCGGCCAGGGCGCGACCGAGTCCGCCGAAGCGCTTGTAAAGGACCTGTTCCGAGACCCGGCCCAGCAGGCGGAGGTCGCGGAGGTTGGGGTTACGGCCAAGCTTTTTGGCGGAAAGACGGATGGCCTTGAGGACCTGTTGTTTGGACATGGGGATGCATTGAGTGGCAGGCGGATTTTTAGGCATTTGTTTCCTTTCGGCAAAAGAAAAGCCACACCCATCTGAGAGTGAACCCAGATGCGGGTGGCGGAGTTAGTTGCTTTTAATTCAGAGAGTTAGAGATGGAGCGTGGTGGAGCGGACGGATTCTGAGACCGAATTAAAAGAGGCCTCTACTTATACATGCGCCAAAAGTGGGTTTTGGCGACATGTTTTTGGAAAAATATTTTTTGGGGCACTTTGAGGAACGGATTGAGGGCCGAAATAAAAGGCCTCTACTTATATATGCACGGAAAGTGGGGTCCCCGGGGACATGGTTTTGGAGAAATATTTTTTGGGACCCGAAAATTCCCTCTCACTCAAATCGAAGCGCACGCCATGGATCGACTTTTGTCGCACGCCGGGCGGGTATATAAGCTGCTACTGCGGCAATAAGCGCGAAAAGGAGAGACACACCGATGAAGGTTAGAGGATCGTAGGGCCGGACCTTGAATAACAAGCTAGCCATAAACCGAGTGATTGACATTGAAATCAGCAGGCCAGCCCCTATGCCATAGCCGACAGGCACCAGCCCCTTCATGAGCATGGTCCGTAAAACGGTGGCACGGCTTGCGCCCAGTGCCATTCTGACGCCGATTTCGCGAGTACTCTGCCCCACGGTGTAGGAGACAATTCCATAAATTCCGATTGACGCCAGAAGCAAGGCTGAAAATGCAAACATGCCGAGTAACAATGCGCTAAAGCGGGGCCGTGA
>DAHUXR010000102.1 GCA_027307045.1 Acidobacteriaceae bacterium | reverse complement strand
GAGTGCGTGGCTGCCTAATCCGGACTTGACCAGGTCCTCAGCGAAGCGATCGACCACGGCCAGTCGATCGGCTGGAACCATGGCGCGCAGCTTGGCGGTGAGTGAGTCGAGTTGTTGGTTTAGAGACATTTTTTCTCTTATCCTGAGCGTAGCGAGGGAACCCTATTCCTACGATGAATTAGAGGATCACGAGTTACAGTTCTCGCCCTCTTGAGCGATAGGCGATCTAAACTTTTCGCTTCTTATACTTTAATTTTTTCGTGACTAGAGGGTTCCCTCGCTCCGCTCGGGATAAAGAACAGGGTTCTCTCGCTGCTCTCGAGCTTTCAGAAAAAACCGGACAACAATAGGGTTCTCTCGCTGCGCTCGGGATAAAAGAAAAAGCAGCTACCGCATCATGCCCGGCAGCTTCATCCCGGCCAGCTTGCGGCTGAAGCTGGATTTGCCCATGTCCTTGAACATTTTGCGCATCTGAGCGTACTGGCGCAGAAGCTGGTTTACTTCCTGCACGCTGGTGCCGGAGCCGCGGGCAATGCGCTTGCGGCGGCTGCCGTTGATGATCTCATGATGGTTGCGCTCTTTCGCCGTCATGGAGTTGATGATGGCTTCCACGCGCGTGATCTGGCTTTCATCCACGGAGTCGGCGGCCTTCTGCATGTTGGCAAATGGGCCGATGCTGGGCAGCATCTTGATGACGCTCTGCAACGATCCCAGCTTCTTTACCTGCCGAAGCTGGTCGCGGAAATCTTCCAGAGAGAAGCCTTCTCCGCCCAGCGCCTTCTGCGCGAACTCCTGTGCTTTTTTCTGGTCGACGTTTTCCTGAGCTTTTTCAACCAGCGTAAGAATGTCGCCCATGCCCAGAATGCGCCCGACGATGCGGTCGGGATGGAAGGGCTCCAGCGCGTCATACTTTTCGCCCACGCCAATGAACTTGATCGGCTGGCCGGTGACCTGGCGTATGGAGAGCGCCGCGCCGCCGCGTGCGTCGCCATCCATCTTGGTGAGCACCACGCCGGTAATGGAAAGTTTTTTGTGGAACTCGTCGGCGGAGCGCACCGCATCCTGGCCGGTCATGGCGTCAGCCACGAACAGGATTTCCTGCGGATTAAGTATCTTTTTGAGCGACTGCATTTCCGACATCAGTTCGTCATCAATGTGCAGTCGGCCGGCAGTATCAACGATCAGGAAATTACATCCGCTGTTAATGGCTTCCTTGCGCGCTTCTTTCACCAGTCGCTCGACGGTTGCCGTGTCGGAGGTTTCAACCTTGCCTTCGTACAGGTTGGCCTTGATTGCTTCCGCCACAACCTTCAACTGCTGGCGCGCGGCGGGACGATACACGTCCACCGAAACCAGCATGGGCCGGTGTCCGCCCTTTTTGAGCCACGCGGCAAGCTTGCCGGATGTGGTTGTCTTACCGGAACCCTGCAGGCCGGCCATCAGGATCACCGACGGTGGTTGCGATGCGAACTTGAGTTTGGCAGTGTCCTTGCCCAGGACTTCGACCAGTTCGTCATGCACGATCTTGACGATCTGCTGCGCCGGAGAAAGCGCGGTCATTACTTCCTGGCCAACAGCCTTCGCCTGGACTCGGTCAATAAATTCCTTGACCACCTTGAAGTTGACGTCGGCCTCCAGCAAGGCCATGCGGATTTCTTTCAGCGCTTCCTGGATGTTTTCCTGGGTGAGCGTGCCCTGCCCGCGCAGGTTCTTGAACGCCCGTTGCAGTTTTTCCTGAAGATTTTCAAACATAGATAGTGGCTTTATTCACGCAAAGAAGATTCAATCTTTGGATGCAGGTCTAAGCCTTATTGTAACAGCCCTGTTCTAATCCCGAGCGGAGCGAGGGAGCCCTATCGCCACCAAGTTTTGGAGAATCACAAGCACAGCGGCTCAACGGTTGCCATGCTTCCTCCGGACGGCGTGTGCGATCCCAGCCTTCATGTCTTCAATCGTCACGCGCCTACGCGCCTTTGATGTGCTCCCAGTTTTTTTCGCGGCGGCGACGGCTGCCCGAATGCCTTGCAGCGTGTTCCTGCGTCTGCGGGAAACAAGGATTTTCATGAAGGCCCTCGATTTGTATTTCCTTGTCATTGTAAGAAATTATCAGTACTACCTAGCCGAGACATTCCGCCTTAGCCGCTCTTTTTTTGCTCCACGCCCAGATAGCTCAGGAAGGCCCGAACGAGCTCGCGTTTGAGGGCCAGATCGTCCTTGGGCAGAAAGTTTTTCAGCGGTCCCAGGTCCGCGGGCATCACCACAATTTCGTATATGGTACTTACGACCATCATAAAGGCCATGGCTATGGCGGTGCGCGGATCAGGATGCCTGATCTCTTTGCGGTGGGTCAGAAACAGCTCGATGACGTGTTCAATGGCGCGGACCTCAAATTTGCAGGCGGTCTTCCAGAAGGTAGTATTTGCCCGGCCACGCACAAAGGTCCGCATGGCCCGCAGCAGGGCGGCATTGACGCGATAACTGAGCACCATGCCGCCAATGACCTGATCGGCAAAAACCGGCAGCGGGATCTGCGTGGCAGCGGCCGGCGTAAGACCCACTTTCATTCTTTCATCCTGACGCTCCAACATTCCCAGGATGGTGGCTTCAAGAAGCGCGTCCTTATCATGAAAGCGGCGATAGATGGCGCCCGGGGTAAGCCCTGCATGCTGCGCGATCCGGGGAATCGTGGTCCCTTCCACGCCATGTTGCCCCAGGACTTCTGCCGTTGCTTTCTGTAATTTGCGCAGCGATTCGCGGCTGCGTTCCTGCTGGGGAGCGAGAGTCTTCTTGGCCATGGGAAATATTTATACCAACTCGCAAAAAATTGTACTTGACAATTATGTAAATGTGAATTTACATTTACATATCGCGGAGGTCATACGAAGTGGCACATCATGAACAGCAGAGCAAAACGGAAGAACGAAAGCAAAGTTTCCTGGCGATGGCGGGCCTGATAGGAACGTTTGGGGCCGGAGCTTTCGCCGGATCAAAACGAGAAAAACTTACCCTGAACATGGACGCGGATGAACTCAGGCAGGTGGACCTGCTGGTGGAACGTGGGCTTTATGCTGGCCGCGAAGCCTTTCTGCAAGCGGCAGCACGCAATCTGCTGCATGAGCACGGCATGGCTCTCCCGCAGGCGTCGGCAGGCCAACTGACGGCGGCCGGCATCGTTAAGCACAACCGTAAGAGCCTGGAAAAACTTCTTGCCGCGGGGAGGCAAGTCGAACTCAACGTGACCGGCATCCTCCGGCTTGCTGACGACGTTACTCCGGAGCTTGCCTGTGCTGTCATTAAGTCGCTCAAGGTCTGCGGAGCGTTCCAGGCGAGCGCGGAAGTAAAGGCAGCGCTTAAAGACCGCATGCGCTTGCCGTTTTGAAGGAGACAGATAGATGTTCACCAACACACAAGAAGTCGGAAACGAGATCGGCTCGGGGCTTTATCTGCGCGCAATGAAGCAAATCCGATCATGGCCCTGGTCCTGGGGCCAGGGTAAGAAAAAATTCGCCAACGCCGCGGACGCCGAAACGGAGCGCCCGTGGGCCGGCTTGGCGGAGTGGTTGCGCGCCGCGCATTCAATTCTCGATGAACAGACTAGCGAGTTGACCCGCAACGCCGACCGATCCACCCAGGCCCGCGCGATCGAGTAGAGCGGAACTCGCGCGCCGTCTGCGGCTGCGACTATACTGTCTCTCTGGAGCGGCTTATGACAGACCTCCGCAGCACCGCAGTTTCTGATTCGCCCGTTTGCTGGCCTGCTTTGCCCCTTTCCGCATGGCAGGATACGCGTGACACGCTGCACATGTGGACGCAGATCGTGGGCAAAGTTCGGTTGGCGCTGACGCCCAAAATCAATCACTGGTGGAACGTGGCGCTTTACGTGAGCGCGCGCGGCCTGACGACATCGGCGATCCCTTATGGCGATCGCGTGTTTGAAATTGAGTTTGATTTTCTTGAGCATCAGCTCATCATCAAGACATGCGACCCTGCGACGAAGATTATTCCGCTGGGGCCGCGCTCCGTTGCCGATTTCTACCAGGAATTCATGTCCGCCCTGCGGGCGTTGAAGATCGATGTAACGATCTGGCACATGCCAGTAGAGATCGCCAATCCTATTGCATTCGAGCAGGACAAAACTCACGCGTCGTACGACAAAGAATATGCGCGGCGCTTTTGGCGCACGCTGGTCTCAGTGGATGACGTGTTCAAAGTCTTCCGATCACGATTTATCGGCAAATCCAGCCCGGTACATTTTTTCTGGGGAAGCTTTGACCTGGCCGTGACGCGCTTCTCCGGACGCCCGGCGCCGCAGCGCAACGATCCTGATCCGATTTTGCGCAAGATCATGCGGGAAGCTTATTCGCATGAGGTGATCAGCGCGGGCTGGTGGCCGGGCGGCGCCGACGTGAAAGACGCCGCATTCTATTGCTATGCCGCGCCCACGCCGCAGGGCTTTGCCGAACAGAAAGTGCGTCCCGCGGCTGCGTTTTATCATCAACAACTGGGTGAATTTCTGTTGATGCATGAAGACGCCCGCCGCGCCAACTCACCGACAGCGGCTGTCTTGGAATTTTTGCAAAGCACCTATGAAGCCGGCGCGTCAGTGGCGAAGTGGGACCGCGCCGCGCTTGAACGTACAGAAGAACCCGCCGCCGGAGCGGCATAAGGAGAAACCATGGCCCAGGGCTGCAGCCACATGAAGCAGATCAAATTCAAATCCACAGAGACCCATGTCTGCGAAGACTGCATCAAGACCGGCGATACCTGGGTCCATCTGCGGCTCTGCCTGGAATGCGGGCACGTCGGCTGCTGCGATTCATCCAAGAACAAGCACGCGACCAAACATTACCATCGCACCAAGCACCCGCTCATTCGTTCGATTGAACCGGGAGAAGCCTGGATCTGGTGCTACGTGGACGAGATCTCGCCGGGTGAGGTCGCGGCGTAGGTCATCTCCCATTCAGCCACACAAAGAACCAATGTATCGCGGTGAGCCACACTGCCAGCAGCATCAGGTTCATGCCAATCAACATGCCAATGACGATCAGCATAAGCCCGCCAGCGACGGTGAGCAGCGGCACAATGATCGCGTAAAGCAAAGTCATGAAGACGGTAAGCACCCATCCGCCCGCTCTTACCGGCGCGATCATGTGCGATCCCATCTTCTGCAAACGTTTTGCACGTTTTACCAGCGGTGGATGAAACGAAACAAAGCTCTGCATCTGCAATCCGCTTTGGCTGCGCCTGGGCTGGCTTTGCCGCCTGCCTTTTTGCGTCTGCATCAAGCGCGCGATCGCAGCTTTGTCGCCGTGGCTGGCGGCCTGAACGTCTGCCAGATTAGGTAGCTCGCCAAGGCCAACAGGCAATCTTTCACCCATCATTTCCGCCATGGCCTGCATGCGCTTCATGGCCTGCGGGTCTCCCATGGCTGCCGCTTTTACGGTGGTGATTATTTCCTGGCGCACGCTGAACCAGTCATTTCCTGTACCCCCTGCAGCGATCGGGGCCGCAATCCCACCCGCAACCGGCGCGTCATAGAGGTTTGCCGCGTCTTGCGGCGACATGGTATGCGCTGTTGATGCCCATGCCTGAATGGCTTTGGCCATTTGCTGCTGGCTTGGCTGCTGGCCGCGAAGACCGCTGTCACCTTTGGGATTCACCACAAAAAGATGTGTGGCCCAGTCGCCGCTGTCAAACGCCGTGTTGTCTTCACTCAGGCATTGCAGTGCGCGGGCCAGCGCGTCTGGATTGCGCGTAAGCTCCACTGAGCTTGCGTCGGCCAGGTAGCGGCGCGTGCGCCACAGCATGGCCATGCATGGTCCCAGCAGGATGTTGAGAAAAAACCAGAGAGTGATCTCGACGGCCATGTTGGTAAACACGAGCGGGAACATGACGAAGCGGTAAGCTTTCTTGATCAGGCCCGGATTGCCGCGCTTGAAATAGCCCTCCATTTCAGGGGAGTCGCCATCGAGCGAAGTGGCGAGTGATTCGGCGATGTCCGCTGCGTCTGCCGCACGTTTTTCCGGCGTGCCTCCGCCCAGCATGTAACGCGCGACACGCCATAAGCGGCCGCGCGATTCCTTGCTGAACGGCGCGTTGATCAACGTTACCAGCAGGCCGCAGGTTTCAAAGACGCTGGTTACGGTGAACGCGATTCCCAGGTCGCCGTTGCCGATGGAGCCCACCAGGTGCGCCAGGATCGCTTGCATCTGATCGCGATCAAGATCGTCAAGCATGCGGCGTGAAATTACGATGCGCGCGTCATGCGCTGACGTGCCGACGGCGGCTGCGTTGGCGCCAACGGAATCCACCAGCATGATTTTTGGCGCGGGCAATCCGGCGGCGATGGCCATTTCCTGCGCCACGTCCGCAAGTTGAAGCTCTTTCAGGTCAGTCTGGTTGGGTTCGCGGGCGTTCATGCTGGCCAGCGTGCCGCCCACGCCGCCATGGCGGAACAGCGCCAGCATGGCAAACCACAATCCATAAGCGAAGGCCATCCCCGGCAGCAGCACTAATATAAGACCGGCGGTCAGCTCGCCGGGATCGAGCGTGCCTCTCTGGTTGATCACGTAGTCAGCCACGCGCATGCCCAGCTTGGCCAGATCATTGGCCTGCCGCCAGAAATCCGCCGGCAGTGGAACAAAGTGGTTGACGATTTCCGCCACGATCAGCGTGCCGGCATACAGCAGCGGCGTAAGCACCAGAGTGAGCGGAAGGCCCATGATGAAAGCGGCAAACGTGCACAGCGCGGACATGCGCCACGTGGCGCGGCGATTGCGCTTTTGCGCGGCGAAAAAAGTTTCGGGGTTCAGTGGGCCAAAGTTCCGGGCGGGCCTTGTTGCTTCCATGGGGTCCATGAGGGCTTGAGATTAGCACCGCGCTGGAGCCGGAGCAACTATCACGTTTCCCCGGCATAACTGCGGCCTTCGCGATACAGTGTTAAGAGCACGTTTTGATATACGGATTGAATTCATGCGGACTTTATTGTCATTCATCGTATTGCTGTTTCTGATTGCGACTGCCGCCTCGGCGCAGTCGCCTTCGCCCACGCCCCCGCCATCTTCTACTCCCACGCCGGAAGACCGGCCAACTCTGAATCGTCCGGGCTCAAACACTGGCCTCGGGTCGGCGACTCCGACGCCCACGCCATATTCAGCGCCCGCCGCCCAACCCGCGCAGGCGGAAGGAAATGGTGAGCCGCCCAAGCCTTCCTATCCTGACCTGCTGCCGCGCTTTGACTATGACAGCCATGCCGGCCTGGAGATGCGCGAGACTGACGTGCACAAACGCGACAAAGTCCGGCTGATCGAACTCAACTATGCCGGCGCCAGTGGTGACCGCGTGCCGGCTTATCTGCTGATTCCTCCGGGTGGCGGACCGTTTCCGGCAATCATCTGGGGACATTGGCTCAAGAAAGGCTCGCCGCTCGCCAACAAAGATGAGTTCCTGGAAGAAGCTGTCGTCCTTGCGCGCTCCGGTGTGGTATCGCTGTTGATTGACGCGCCCCAGGCCCGCCATGAGTGGGTTGAAGCCAAGGGCGATGCCGGCCCAATGGAAACCGCCAGGCAGCAGAGTGAAGCGTCCGTGCACCAGGTGACTGACCTGCGCCGCGGCATCGACCTGCTTTATGGGCGTCCGGACGTTGACCGCAAGCGCATCGCTTACGTGGGCCATAGCTGGGACGCGCACGTGGGCGCGATCCTGGCCGGCGTGGAAACCCGCATCATCGCCTATGTGCTTATGGCCAGCGGCTATGCCGACGAAGAAGAGGCCTTCGCCAGCAAAGATCCGCAGCGCATGGCGCAGATTAAGCAGGTGGGCGAGGACAACGTGCGCGAATATTTCCGCGAGTACGCCTGGGACGATCCGGTTTATTTCCTGGGCCATACGGACCGTGAAAGCATCTTCCTGCAATTTGCCTCGGGCGATCCCATCACCAAAGAGGCGGCGCAAAAATATCTTGATCGCTTCAGCTCCAAAGATAAAAAGATGGAATTCTATGACGCGGGGCACGCGCTCAATGCCGCCGCCCGGCTCGACCGCGATCGCTGGCTGCAAAAACATCTGGCGATTAAGAAGATTGACGAGAAAGAGTTGGAGGAAATACCGCGGTTGAAGTGACTGCAAAACTTTACCGCGGATTGACGCGGATGAGCGCGGATCGCGAAAGGATCGGGGCATCGGGAAATCGGGACATCGCCGGAATCGGAAAGGCAAAATTTCACCACTGATGAACACTGATGACACTGATCGGCGGGATTTTAGGCGATTCTCCTTTGTGTTCCTTCGTGTCCTTTGTTGTTAAAGGGTTTATATTTTTCCCTTGAGGTGCTTCCATGCGAGGATTGAGCTTTGGCGAGCTGCTGGATTACAGCGCGGAAGAGAGCAATCATTGGCGCGACTTCTTCAAGCAACATCCGGACGCGCTGGACGTGCCGTGCGACATCGCCGGCACCAAGACGGTGCGCGAGCTGGTGCTGCACATTGTGGCCGTGCAGATGCGTTACGCCGAGCGCCTGTTGAACATGCCCATTACGGAATTTGAAACGCTGGCCGTCAAGATTGCTCAAGGAAAGCCCGGTGAAGAGCTGTTCGCGCTGTCGCGCAAAAGTTTTGAGGACCTGCGCAGCTTTGCCATCGCCGCCAATGATGCTGACTGGGACGGCACGCTCACGTTTCCCACGCGCTCAGCCGGCGAGCTCACCGCCAGCCGGCGGAAGATTTTTATTCATGCGCTGCTGCACGGCGTCCGGCACTGGGCACAGCTTTCCACGCACCTGCGCCAGAAGGGCTACAAGCAGGACTGGATGCACGATTTCATTTTTTCCGGGGTGATTAAGTAACGGAAGCGATCATTGGCTTTTGAGCAGGAGTAAGCGCAACGAATAAGCATCGGATAAGAGAATCGGGTTCGTATCAGGGCACGGGCTTCAGCCGTGCCGTAGCAGTCATTTAGAATTCTGGGCTTCAGCCCCTGTCCTATGGCCAAACATTGATGACAATCCGGTAACCTGCCACGGAGACACGTGTCTTCGTGTAGGTTTTGACTTTCCATCACGCACGATGTCGCGCGATCACGGCGATTCCCTACCACACCTTGCACACCTTCTCCGGCGGATTCACCATCGGCTGCCCTGCCTTGCAGGAAAACGCGCTGGCAAAATCCGGCATGTTCACCACCACGCCATTAATGCGGTATTTCGATGGCGAATGCGGATCGGTCAGCGCCCGCAGCCGCATCTCCTCCGGACGCGTATTCGAGCAGTCCCACTGCGCAAAGCCAATAAAGAAACGCTGCTCCGGCGTAAGCCCATCCACCGGCTTTAGGTCTTTATCTTTGGTCGCGTCTTTCCACGCAATGTAGCCCAGGATTTCTCCGCCCAGGTCAGCCACGTCCTCACCCAGCGTGAGCCGGCTGTTGATGTGCAGGTCGTCCACCACCACGTACTGCGCGTACTGGTCGGCCACGCACTTGGTGCGTTCTTCAAATTTCTGTTTGTCTTCTTTCGTCCACCAGTCGCGCAGGTTCCCCTTGGCGTCAAACTTCGCGCCCTGGTCGTCAAAGCCGTGCGTCAGTTCGTGGCCAATCGTTCCACCCGTATTGCCATAGTTCGGCGCATCGTCCATCTTCGCGTCAAACAGCGGAGGCTGCAGTACACCCGCGGGAAAATTAATGTCGTTCATCTGGCCGTTGTAGTAGGCATTCACGGTTGGCGGCGTCATGCCCCACTCGCCGTGGTCCACCGGCTGGCCAATTTTGTTGAAGTTGCGGTGCCGCTCAAACTCCGTCGTGCGCTGCACGTCTCCCAGAAAATCATTACGCAGGATTTTCACTGAGCTGTAGTCGCGCCACTTTTCCGGATAGCCAATCTTATTGCGGATGCCATGCAGCTTCGCCATGGCCTGCTCTTTTGTTTCCGGGCCCATCCAGTCCAGTTGCCCGATCCGTTGCGCCATGGCGTCTTCAATCCGCCGCACCATGTCCAGCGTGCTGGCCTTCAGCTCCGGCGAAAATACCTTGCGTACATAAGCCTGCCCCAGCGCTTCGCCCAGGTCACGGTCCGTGTACTGCACGCAACGCTTCCAGCGCGGCTGTAGCTCTTTCGCGCCGCGCAGATATTTCAGGTAAAAATCAAAATTTTCCTGCACAAACTGGGAAGACAAATATGCCGCATAGCCGTTGGCCGCATGAAACCGCAGATAGTTGCGCAGGTTGGCAATAGGCTCGCTCTTCAGCTGCGCTTCCAGCTCTTTAAAGAACGCCGGCGGGGCCGCGTTAATTATTTCAAACTGCGGCGCTTTCAGCGTTCGATAGTAAGCCGCCCAGTCAAAGCTCGGCACCAGTTGCTCCAAGTCGGCCAGCTTGATCTTGTTCTTGCGTTTGTACGGATCGCGGCGCTCTACCCGCGTCAATGACGCCGTCGCAAGAGCCGTTTCAATCCGCATCACCACGTCTGCATTCTCTTTTGCGACCGCTGGCTTGTCTCCCAGCAGCTCAAATATTTTCTGCACATGTTGTAGATAGCGCTCGCGCGTCTCTTTGGACTTGGCATCGTCCTTGGTGTAATAGTCGCGATCAGGCAGTCCAATCCCGCCCTGCTCCACGCCGGCAATCTGTTGTTCTGAGTTGTCCGGGTCCTGCCGCGCGCTGCTGCCAAAGAAAATCGCGCCGCCCAGGTCAAGCTGCATCCGCGCCACCACCGGCGCCAGTTCATTTACCGATTTCAACTGTGCGATCGCCGCCAGTTGCGGCTTCAGCGCTCCCAATCCCAGCTTCTCCACAGCTGGCTCGTCCATGCATGCCGCATAGAAGTCGCCTATCTCCTGCGTCACCGTGTCGCGCTGGCCCTTGGTGGCTGCGGCCTGCTCCAGAATGCCGCGCAGAAAATTCAGATTGTCCTGGTACAGCTTGCCGTAAACGCCCCATGAAGTCTGGTCCGGCGGAATCGGGTTCTTCTGCTGCCATCCGCCACAGGAATACTGGTAGAAGTCCACGCAGGGATCGACGGACTTGTCCATGGAACTCACGTCCAGGCTGGGCGAGTAAGGCAGCGCCGGCGCAGGCAGCGCAGACTGCGCAAAAGAAAACGAAATCAGAGCGAGGATTGTCAGAGGTACGCAAGCGATCAGCAGTTTTCTCATAGGTATATTGATCCGGGAACTTATGTTTGACCTGATTCAGGGCAAAACGTTACCGGGCGGAAATATGGTAGCACTCAAGGCTGAGCATGGCGGACCTCTACTTTGTCCCCAATTTCAATCGCCATCAGGTCTTCGCCCATTTCCAGCGGGCCTGAATAGGTGGTCCGCGTTAGCCGCATCACGTTGGGCGTAGTCCCCGGTACGATGTGTGAATACACGGCAAGTTTTGGCTTCACCTTGGTGAAAATCTTCCCTGCCTGTTCCGGAGTGGTGTGATGCGCGATCACATTCTCCCTTTGTTCCGCGTTGAGAAAAGGGGCCTGCTCGCGAAACGCTTCCGGATCGATCACTTCGTGGACCACGACATCCGCGCCTTGGGAGAAGCGGATCAGGTTTTCAGAGTAACGGGTATCTCCCGAAAGGACGACCGAGCGACCTCCAAAATCGATGCGGTAACCCAGCGCCGGCTTGACCACACCATGATCGACTGTAAACGCGGTTACCTTCACACCGTTGCTTTCGTAAACAACACCTTCGCCGATATCCTTGGCCACAACCTCCACCGCAGCGCCGGGAAACTTTTCGTCTACGTCGCGCCGGATGTGTATATCGAACTCATAAGCCTGGGCCAGGTGCGTCATCATGTTTTTCGTGCCTGGCGGCCCCCACACGCGCAACGGCACTTTCCGTCCGCGTATCCAGCCGGTCAGCCACACATCCGGAATTCCCACCGTGTGGTCAGAATGCAGATGAGTGAGAAATAGAGCGGTGACGTCTGAAAATGGGACTTTGATCTGATTCAGCCGCTGGGCCGCGCCGCGGCCACAGTCAAAGAGCAACGTCTCTTTTCCGGCTTCCACCAGAATGCTCGGCCCAAAGCGGTCCATTCGGGGAAGCGGAGAACCGGTCCCCAGAAGTGTCACCTTGATGCCCTGCGCAGATGCGCAGGCGGCCATGGCGATCATTACAGCCGTTAGGAAAAGAAATCTCAGCGAAGGATACTTGCGCTGCTCGGCTGTAGTTGTTGCCAGATGGAAACCTCCGTGGCGATGCCACTGAAGTCTATGCAATTGACCCCCACTAAGCAAACCAGCGAAACAGCAAGCGACACTGCCGCATCGTTCATTCGACCGAACTCGCAAGATCGAGCCGTTCCCCGTGACAAATGCGCTCGATGTCTTAGTATTCGGTGTCCAACCCCATCTCTTTTAGTCTTTGCGCCCTTCGCGGTTAATTCTTCGTGTCCTTTGGAGTCAAATTTTCAGTCCTGATCGATCTCGTCTCCCAGTGATAACGCAGCGCCAGCAGTCTCAACCCGAATCCACACAGCGAACCGACAATCGTTGAAACCTCGCGTGGCAGCTTGAGCGCGTCGCACAATAAAAACATCGCCGCGCCAAACGCCGCGGCAATCGCATACAGCTCGCCACGCTCAAAAATCTTTGGCGTGCGTCCGCTCAGCACATCGCGGATGCATCCTCCGCCCACGGCTGTTGTCACGCCGAGCAGAAACGCCGCAAGGATCGTCATTCCATTATTCAGCGCCCGCGTGCACCCGGCCACTGCGAACAGGCCAAGCGCGGCAGCGTCAATAAAGATAACGGCCCGCTCTGTGTTCTTGCCGATCTTTTGCGCGAGCAGCATTCCTATCACGGCGCCTGCCAGCGCGGTGATCAGGTAACGTACATCGGCAAATGCCAGCGGCGGGCCTTTTTGCAGGATCAGGTCGCGCGTAATGCCGCCGCCCAGCGCTGACACCAGCGCCAGCCCCGTCACCCCAACCAGATCATATTTGTAGCGTGTGTCGCGCACCGCGGCCAGCGCTCCGCCAAACGCGCCCACAAAAACACCGAGAAAATCGACAAGCGAGAACAGCGTATCGATTGGCATTTTGGTGATCGGCAAATTCATGAAGCCTTATTGTATTCAACTCACACCACCGCGCATGCGGGCACGTAACTCGGCTGCCGCAGCCCAGCCGCCTGCATCAGGAGCAAAACAACTCTTTGGTTCATCGACCAACTCACGCGGTTTGGAGCGCAGCGACATCTTGTTTCAGTAACCTAACCGGCGAAGCCGACTCGCGCGCTGAGCCGGTTGCCTAAGGAGCAAAGCAATCCTTTAGTTCATCGACGATCTCAAGCGGTTTGTTGCGAAGCAACCTAAACAAACGCCGCCGCCTGCATCAGGAGCAAAGCAATCTTTAGTTCATCGACCAACTCAAGCGGTTTGGAGTGAAGCGGCCCAAATTAAGGCCCTAGGCTTCAGTAATCTTTCCGGCACGGCACAAAGAGATGATCATCTATTCATGCCACATTTTCCCCAAACAGCAACCAAGACGCGGTCTCCGCGAGTACGTGTCCCCAACAACGAATCCATTCGCTTCAACCTCGGCGGCCATCAGGTTTCCGCGGTGCTGCAAAGGATTTCTCTTACCGGCGGCCTGGCTGAATTTACCAGCAGCATCGGCAGCGCCACCATCGCAGAAGCCAAGGTGAACACGCTTTCCGGGCCGGTCAGCGGGCTGGTGGAATTTCTGCCGGCGCAGGTCGGATCGTGCACCTATCCCTTCCGCTTTATTGCGCTCAGTGATCAGGACTATGAACGCCTGAACTCCACGCTGCAATACATGCAGAAGCAGGGCTTTGGCGACTAGGCAGCGCTCGCTCCAAAATCAAGCAGTTCTATCGGCGGCAGCTCAGCCCGCAGCCGGATTACACATCTGCTCGCAGATGTGTTCTTATAGATATGGCTTTGCGCGGTCGATTGGGCTTTGTCTCGTCGCCGCAAGCGGCGCACTGAGCGCCATAAGCCGCGAAATGGAGAATCACGTATGAAACTGATGCGGCTCGTAACTTTACTTGCAGCTTGCCTGTTTGCCATGGCTGCGGGCGCCCAACAAAATCCTCCGGCCCAGCCAGGCGGAGATCAGAAGCAGGGCGGCCACGGCCACATGGGCATGGGCAGCACTGATGACATGATGAAGGACCTCACCGCCAAGCTGGACCTCACCGCGGACCAGCAAACTAAAATCAAGTCCATCCTGGACGAGCATCATCAACAGATGAGAGCAACAATGAATGACCAGTCCATGTCAAAAGAAGACAAGCACGCCAAGATGATGAGCATGCACAACTCGGTCCACGCCAAGGTGCGCGAAGTGCTGACCGACGAACAGAAGCCCAAGTTCGATGCCATGGTAAAAGACATGGAAAATAACATGAACGGAATGCACGGCAAAGGCCCCGGTCCCGACCATAAATAAGAGTTACTAAAAACTTTTGCTGAAGGGCGTTCGCCGCTGCGGACGCCCTTTTTCATTGCTCTCCTTATGGGGATCAAAAAAATATCAGCGGATCGAAAAATGACGGAGCAGAGTTGCTGTCCTCGAATTCCTGGGCTGCTGAAGCAGCTTCTCTGCCGGTAAATTTTCTCGCCATCGTGAACTGCACTGCCCTCCTCCAGGCAAAAACCAGCATCTCAAAAGAACTGGCCGCACCACGCTAAGGAGACCATTAACCGTGAAAACCATCAGGACCGCAGTCATTTCCTTCACATTCTTGTTCGCATTGGGGGCATTGGCACAATACCCAGCAGGCGGCCAAGCGACGCAACCCATGCAACCGCAACAACCTGGCATGCAGCCCTCTCAACCTTCAACTCAGCCCTCGCAAACGCAGCCCGGACAAGACCAGAGCGCGCAACCCGGCCAGCAGCCCGGAGCAGCAACTCAGTCACAAAGCCCATCAGCCGCCGGACGCCCCAGCATTGACGATCAGGTGCAGTCCCTGGCGCAGCAACTGAATCTTTCCGCTGACCAGCAAGCCAAGGTAAAGACGGCTCTGGAAGACCAGCACACACAGGCCATGAACGTGGTGCAGGACAACGCAATGTCCCGCGACGACAAGATCCAGAAAATCCACACCATCCGCCAAGGCACCATCGACAAGGTTCGCGGCGCTCTGAATGACGATCAGAAGAAAAAATTCGATGTCATGGTCCAACAGCAGGAACAACGCATGCAGCAACAGCAACACCAGCAGGGCCAGCCCAAACAATAAAACAGCGGGCCTCCTCCGCAAAAGGCGTCCCCCCAAAGGGACGCCTTTTTATTTCCCCCGATGCCGCTGAGCTGATCGTCGT
This sequence comes from Acidobacteriaceae bacterium, assembly GCA_027307045.1. Classification (GTDB taxonomy): domain Bacteria; phylum Acidobacteriota; class Terriglobia; order Terriglobales; family Acidobacteriaceae; genus Angelobacter. Next base: position 1,429 of record DAHUXR010000102.1, on the reverse strand, counting down.
CAAAGCTAGTATCCTTGGCTGAAAATATTGTGAGTCAGGAAAAGCCAATGCATCTCGTCGCCATTCTCTTTGCTATTCTCGCTTCGCAATCCGATCAAAAACCAGAGTGGTGCCGCGACCTGCCTCGCCCCGCCTATAGCAAACTCGAACGCGTCACTGTCGCTGACAAATGGTTTGAGGTCTATCGCATTCGCCCTGGCCTGTTCGCCATTTATGAACCGCATCAGCAGGAAGAAATTATTTCTTACCTCATCGTCGGCAAAAAACAGGCGTTGCTTTTCGATACCGGCATGGGCATTAGCAATATCAAAAAAGTTGTCGAAAGGCTGACCACTTTGCCGGTCAGCGTAATGAACTCCCACACGCACAATGATCACGTGAGTGACAACTGGCGCTTCAGCAGGATTTATGGCATGGACACCGCTTTCACGCGTGAACATGCCAAAGGTACAGTCGCCGCCGCACAGGAAGAAATTGTCCCCGGAGCGATTTGCGGGGCACCTCCCGCCGGCTTCGATCCCAAGACTTACTCAGTAAAACCATTCCACATCACAGACTGGATCCACGACGGCGCAAAGATCGATCTCGGCGGGCGCGTCTTGCAGGTAATTTCCACTCCCGGCCACACGCCCGATTCCATCTCACTCTGGGACGCGCAAAACAAACTTCTCTTCACCGGTGACATGTACTATCCCGGAGCGATTTTTCTATTCCGCCCGGAAACCGACCTCGACGCCTATGAAGCATCCATAAAGAAAATGTCCGCGCTGGGAGCCGTGCTGCTTCTTCCCGCGCACAACGTCCCCGTCGCCGATCCCGCCGACCTGCCTCGCGTCTTAGCTGCCATCAAACAAGCCCGCAGCGGAAAGATGAAGCCGATCAAAGCGGAGCATTGGTCAGAGTATAAGTTTGATGGGTTCTCGTTTCTGTTGAGCAAATAGCAGTTGGCTTTTGGCTCTTAGCCAGCCCGTTTGCGCAACCCGTTTTGGCTAAGTGCCAATTGCTAATTGCCAATTGCTTAATTGCTCTTTGCTTTTGCTGACGGCTGAGTGCTGATGGCTGAGTGCTCCCTATCCAGCAACGCTCTCTTCCTCTTCACTCCCCACCTATATCCAGCCAAACTCCCGTTCTTCTGCACCACGCGATGGCACGGAACCACTACGGCAACAGGATTTGATCCACACGCATTGGCCACGGCGCGCACCGCTTTCGGCCGGCCAATTGTCTTTGCTAACTCGGTATAGCTCCGTGTCTGCCCGGACGGTATCCGTTGCAGCTCTTTCCACACCATTTGCTGGAACGCCGTGCCGCGCAGATCGAGCGGAATATTCAACGGCGCGGTCGATCCCTTCAGCAATTGTTTTATCTGTTTTGCCACTGTCTCCAGCCCTGCGTCATCGCGACGAATCTCTGCCGCCTCAAAGTCATG
>DAHUXR010000101.1 GCA_027307045.1 Acidobacteriaceae bacterium | reverse complement strand
ATTTTCCGTTTTCCACTTCGCACTGCAAAAGCCGTGCTCGCGCCATCAGGATGGAGTCATTGACTTGTTTGCCCAGCTCAAATGCCTGCGCGGCCTGGTCGCTGGCATTGTCCAGGTCACCCACGTCCAGATAGAGCAATCCTCGATTTTCCAGCACGCTGCCGATCCCGTGATGATGATTGTGGTGGCGGTAAATATCCTCGGCCAGGTCCAGATTGGCAAAAGCCTTGGTACGAAGTTCCTCATGCTGGCGCAACTGCGTCTGCTTCTGGTCGCGACTGGCCAGGCTCTTGGCGCCCTGGCGGCGTTCTCTTTCCGCATCAATCTGCTTGCCCATTTGCACCGCCACCAGTCTCTGGACGTAAGCGATGTTGGTAAGGGTCCGCGCCAGATTTCTGTGGTGGGGATTCGTTTTCTGGAAATGCTCGATGGCGCGGGAGAAGAATTTCAGCGCTTCCTGATAATGTCCCTGGCGCCTCACCATGCGTCCATGAGCGGAATAAATATTGCCCAGCGTGATGTGATCGTCACTGTTGCGCAGCGCTGCTTCGGCCTGGTCCAAAATGCGCGCCGCATCTCGATATTGCCCCTTCTGAAACAACAGCCAGCTCTCCAGGACGCGCATGACCGCAGCCATGTTGGGATATCCAAGGACCTGCGCCAGTTCGCGTCCGACTCCGGCGCGCTTCAGCGCTTCGTCATACTCGCCCTTCTTGCGGTGGCAGCGGGCGTTCCAGAAGTGCGCAATCGCAACCACTTCTTTATCTTCGATTTCATCCTGCATGGAAAGCACCAGGTCGAACTCCCGCAGGGCCTCATCAGGATTGTCACGCAGTAGCGCGAGCAGTCCTTCCGCCATCCGAAGTTCAAGATAGTCGCTAACGGAGAGGTGTCCGCGCTTCTCGCGTGGAAAGCGCGCCAGCACCTGCTCAATCAAAGCAGGCTCTCCGTAGCCGATATCGACCCACTGCGCAAGACAGCCGACAAAAGCGGCTGCGTTCGGCAAATCCGGGCCAACCGCCGCAAAAAGATGCTCATGGCGGTCCAGCAATTCAATTCCGCTGGATACATGGCGCATCACCAGGTTGTGTTTTAAGTCCTGGAGAAGCTGGCGGGGCACGCCAGAATTTTGCTTTTTGTTGAGCCGGGGTGTGGCCACAGTGTTGAGAATGATAGCACTTTTTTGTCCAAGTCGTCCGAATCGGACGACTTGGTTTGCAACCCATGCTGCACCCGCATCTAATGGGTGCGGCGGAAAGAAACGTTTCTCTTTTGCCGCGCAATCATAGACAGGACAATACGGAGGCATCAATCGTGAGACAAACCCCAGAACAACGCTTACAGGAAACATGGATACAAGATCCCCGCTGGACCGGCATTGAACGGCCTTACTCGGCCAAAGACGTGGTGCGGCTGCGCGGAACCGTGCAGATTGAACATACGCTGGCCTGTCTGGGATCGCTGCGCCTCTGGGACATGCTCCACACAGAACCTTTTGTAAAGGCGCTGGGTGCGATGACTGGCAACCAGGCCGTGCAGCAAGTGCTGGCCGGACTGAAAGCCATTTATCTAAGCGGCTGGCAGGTCGCGGGTGACGCCAATCTGGCAGGGCAAATGTACCCGGACCAGAGCCTTTATCCGTGCAACAGCGTTCCCAACGTGGTGAAAGAGATCAATAACGCTTTCCTCCGCGCTGACCAGATGCATCATGCTGAAGGCAAGAACGGTATGTACTGGTTTGCTCCGATCGTGGCCGACGCAGAAGCCGGTTTCGGCGGCAACCTGAACGCGTTTGAACTGATGAAGTCGATGATTGAAGCGGGCGCGGCCGCGGTCCACTTTGAAGACCAACTGGCCTCGGCCAAGAAATGCGGGCACATGGGCGGCAAAGTCCTTGTTCCCGCACAGGAGTTCGTACAGAAATTGGTGGCGGCGCGGCTGGCAGCGGACATTCAAGGCGTCCCTACCATTCTGATTGCCCGCACGGACGCGAATGGCGCCAAGCTGATCACTTCAGACAGCGACTTGCGCGACGTGGAATTCCTGACCGGCGAACGCACGCCTGAAGGTTATCTCGGCTTCAAGGGCGGAATCGACGCGGCGATTGCGCGCGGCCTGATCTACGCTCCTTACGCTGACATGATTTGGTGCGAAACGTCAGAGCCGAACATTGAAGAAGCGCGGCGCTTTGCCGAGGCCATCCATGAAAAGTTCCCCGGCAAGCTGCTGGCGTACAACTGCTCGCCTTCCTTCCACTGGAAGAAGAAGCTGGACGAAGCCACCATTGCCAAATTCCAGACTGAGCTGGCCGCCATGGGATACAAATTCCAGTTCGTCACGCTGGCCGGCTTCCACGCGCTGAACTACAGCATGTTTGAGCTTGCCCACGGCTATGCGCGCGAAGGCATGACGGCGTATTCACGGCTCCAGGAAAAAGAATTCAAGAGCGCCGATAAGGGTTATACGGCGGTGCGGCACCAGCGGTTTGTCGGTACCGGATATTTTGATGAAGTTGCCCAAACCATTGCCAGCGGACAGTCATCCACCACTGCAATGGAGGGATCGACGGAGACGGAGCAATTCATTGAGCCTGCAGCTGCGCCTGCTCTTAAGCCTGCTGCTTAGTTATATCCATTGAGGTGAATTGGCCTTCCTGTCGCGGCCCGGCAGGAAGGTCTTTTTTATGGTCGCTGCGCGACAAACTTGAGGCGCAAGGAGGCGTGAGCCTCCTGCCGAAATCCTGAGCAAAGCGAAGGACCTCCTCCTGTCCTGATGCACCGGCTCGGCACGCAAGTCGGCCTCGCCACTGATTCATTTTGGCTGATTGGATACATTAGCGCGGGATTTGGTTCCCAAAGTTTCCACCAGCAGCTTCGTGTCATCAGAGATGATTCCGTCCACTCCCATTGCGGCGGCTTGGAGCATTTTGCGCGGGTCATTCACGGTCCAGGTGATCACGGTTTTGCCAGCGGCATGAAGCTCGTCTACCAGCTTTGGGGTGACCAATCCATAGTGAGCCACCACATGGCTGACCGGCAGCGACTTCCATCGCCGCAGGTGCCAATAAGATTTGGAAATCGCGCCCAGAACCAGCGAACGATCCAGAGCGTGCAGCTTGCGCACGACGCTGGGCAGGAACGACGAGATGAAGTATCCGCGTTGCGGAGGAAAGCGCTTGAACGCCTCAAGAACCACCTGCTCCATGCCGCGCACCTTCACCTCAATATTAAGGAAGGCCTTGCGCGAGTAGAGTTCCAACACGTCTTCCAGGCAAGGTGGCTTGCCATCAACGGAGCATTTTGCATGGATCTGCTCCAATGTTCGGGTGCGCACCGCGATGCGGTTGAACTTTCTATCATGGCAAATAATGGACTCTTTGTTGCGGGTGCAGCGGACATCAAACTCAAAGCCATCGGCGCCGTGCCTGAGGCAAAGGTCGAAAGCCGGGATGGTATTTTCCGGCGCATAGAGTCTGGCGCCGCGATGTCCGAGCAGTAGGAGTTTAGCGGGCAAAGCGGTCAGCTAGTCCAGGTCAAAATCGCGTAGCGGGCGGCCTTCGTCGGGCGTTTCTTTGGCCTTTTTCACGGCTTCCTGGAATTTCTTTTCCAGCAGGCTGGCATTGTTTTTCTGCGCGTCCACGGCCTGGCGAAAGATAGATTCCTTGCGGCCTTCCTGCTCGCGCATGGCCTTGGCGGCAGCCTCAAAATCATTGAACATCTTGGGCTTTACCGCTGCCACATGCGAGAGTACCGCCTTTGTTTCAGGATCGACTTTCAGCACCGCGTTGCAGCAGGGGCAGCCAACTTCAAATGGGTCGGATGAAGACTTTGCCATAGGAAGATTGTAAGCCCATTTCCCTAATGCCAGCTAGAGGAACTGATATGGGGCTGTGGCGAGGCTTGGGCTACTTATCGCGCGGCTTCGCTGAATCAGCAACTTCAACAATGGCATTAAGTTTTTCATGAACTTCGAGATCTATTTTGTCGAGAGGGACAAAAGAGGCCAACTCGTAAAAGTTCTTTTTGGCCATGAGATTGGGAATACCGAGTTTCTTAAAATAATTTTGGAATAGCGGTCCGAGGAAATCGTCTCTCACTTTCGTGTTCGAGTCCCAAGGTGAACCCTTGCCGAGCGTTTTTAAAGCGGCTTCTAACTCCGCTATTGAATTCCGCATCGCGATCAACCGCCGCTCGGCATCTGCCTCACTAAACAGAGGTCCTGCTGCCGCAGCGACCGCACTTTGCCTGGCATAAGCCTCTAGGGTCTCGGGAAAACAAAAGTAATTCTCAATTTCTTTTTTTTTCCAGGTTAGGCCCATTGCACCTAAGTCGTTTGGCAAAGGCTTTTCCAACCGGTCGAAAATTGCTATCGCACGTAATTGATCCACAGCTTCGCGGAGGCCTTGGAAATGTTTACGCACGTCGCCAGGCTGGTTACCAACATAGTGAACAAAGGGACGAGCAAGGCATTCCATCGCCTTTTTATGATTTACTCTTTCGGCAAATGCTCTAATAACAGCAAGATCAGTCGACCCCTCCAAATACAAGACCCATCCTGTCTGTTCCGCCTGGTAATAATGCTCGAAGCCAATTTCCTCTAATGCCTTCATTACCTGACTGCCTCGGTCGGTTATTGTGTGAGGCTTTCCCACAAACGCAACGACGGTATCACGGCCAGCCGCTTCGTTAAGCAGCACTTCGCTGTGACTCGCTGCAATAACTTGATTCCCATTTTCCTTGGCTACATCTGTCAAGAGTTGGTATATCTGGCGCTGACGGAGAATTTCAAGATGAGCATCCGGCTCATCAAGTAAAACAACAGAATTAGGATTTGCAAACATGTAAGAGAGCAAAAGAAGCGTTTGTTGTAGCCCGCGACCGGAGGACGAGAGATCCAGACGCACATCTTTTTCACTGTACGTCATAACCAATTCTCCCCTTTCGGGTACGTAGCGAGGGGGATCGAGGACTGAACCAAAAAGAGATTCTATGTGGCCAACAAGCTTCTCCCAGAGCGCAGGTTTTTCGCTGTGAATTACATAGCAGAGATTTCTTAAGACCGCAGCAGTTTGTCCTTCACCAACACGCACATTGACCGCTCCTTGATCAAGGCGTGTCTCCGTGGCCGCCAGCCCAGACATCGGTGGAAGAAACGCAACTAGGGTCTGTGCGGCCTCTTCTGGGATTAACATGCGCTTGCCCGCATCGTTCTCGGCAACGCGAAGGGGTCGGCAGTAGAATGACTCCTCGTTCGCATAATCAAACTCCAAACCGCATTTCCAGGTCTTGTCATTTGTGACACCTTCTACCACGATGTCGACCCTGACATTCTTCGTGTCCTGTCCCGTCTCTGTTTTCTTGACATCCCGAACATGCAGGTTTCGCCACAAAAGGTTTGCGTCGGGAACTGGAACCGCAACCAAGTCGCGTCGGTTTATGGTTACACCGGGCCTCTTCTCAGGCGTACCTCTACCCTTCCGTCTCTCGTTCCACCTACTAAGTCCCACTTGCCACAACGCGAGCGCCTGCAGCGTGGAGGTCTTACCGGAGTTGTTTGGACCGATGAATACAACCGGATTCCCGAGGTCTACTTCCACATTGTGGAAACGCTTGAAATTTCGAATTTTGATCTTTGTTAGCATTCACCATCCTCAACGAAGGCCCAAGGCATTGTATTATCTTTGCGCCCAAGCAGTAACGTCCGAATATTCCGGATCGTACTGTATTTGTTAGAATGCAGCGAGAGAGCAGCATATGGTGTCGCCTAACGCCTTTACCGATGTTCCCACGGCCATCGAGGAGATTCGCGCCGGTCGGATGATCGTAGTGGTGGACGATGAAGACCGCGAAAATGAGGGCGACCTGACCATGGCCGCCGAGAAGATCACACCGGAAGCCATCAACTTTATGGCCAAGTTCGGCCGCGGTCTGATCTGCCTGGCTATGACGCCGGAGCGTCTGGATTATCTGCGCATCGGCCCCATGACGCGCGAAAATACCTCGCCCTATGGCACAGCCTTTTATGAGAGCGTCGAGGCGCGCGAAGGCGTCACAACAGGAATTTCAGCTCATGATCGCGCACGCACGATTCAAGTTGCCATTGATCCGGCAAGCCGGGCGGCTGATCTGGTGCGACCGGGACACGTCTTCCCTCTTGCGGCACGCAAAGGCGGCGTGCTGGTCCGTGCCGGACAAACGGAAGCTTCCGTCGATCTGGCGCGTATGGCCGGGATGATTCCCGCAGGCGTGATCTGCGAGATCATGAATGAAGACGGCACCATGGCGCGCGTGCCAGACCTTACCGAGTTCTGCAGGACCCACAACCTGAAAATGCTGACGGTGGCGGAGATGATCCGCTATCGCATGGAAACGGAGAGCCACGTGGCCAGAGTGGGCGAAGCCATGCTCCCGACGCGACACGGCGAGTTCAGGATGATCGCGTTTGAAAACCAGCTTGACGGCGAATCACACGTTGCCCTGGTAAAAGGCGACGTGGAACGCGGCACCGGCCCAGTGCTGGTGCGCATGCATGCGCATTGCCTTGCGGGCGATGTCTTTGGCGGCTCCCTTTGCGATTGCCAGCAGGTCCTTGATCGCTCACTGGAAATGATTGCGCGCGAAGGGACCGGCGCACTGATCTATCTGCACCAGACTTCCAAGGGCTTTAATGTGGACGATGAAAAACGGCTCGCGTTCCATCGTGAGCCGCGCTCTGCACCGGCGCATCAGAGGAAAACGCAGCGTGACATTGGCGTAGGAGCGCAGATTCTTTCCGGCCTGAACATCCGTTCGATCCGCCTGCTCACCAACCACCCAAAACGCGTGGCCGCACTGGAAGGTTTCGGTATCAGGATCGTTGAACAGGTACCGGTGCCAACGGTAAAGACGGTGGCGAAATAGATTCATCGCAGCCGAGGGCGGCTGCGCTCCATATTTTTAACTTTAACGCGGCCTCAAGTGCGCGGCCTTCACGTCATTCGACGTAAACACACTGATGAACGGCACCGGCGAGGCTGCTTTCTCCACCGCAGGCCGGCCGCCCGCTTCCAGGCGCTCGACAAGACAGGCAACGCCAGCGACGTTGAAGCCAAATTCCCGCGCCGCTTCAATGGCCTGGATGGTCGAACCACCGGTGGTACAGACATCGTCTACAATGACAACGCGCGCGCCTTTTTCCTGAAAACCTTCTACACGTCGCCCCATGCCGTGGGCCTTCTCTGCTTTGCGCACCAGAAAACCATGGATCGGAGCGCCAGCCTGAGAACTGATGACTGACGTTGCGACAACGATTGGGTCCGCGCCCATCGTGAGTCCGCCCACGGCCTGTGGCTTCCAGCCCTGCTGCTGAATAAGGTCAAGGAAGACGCGCCCAGTGAGTTCCGCGCCGCGAGCATGAAGCGTGGTGGTACGGCAATCAATGTAGTAATCACTCTTGCCGCCGGAGGAAAGCGTGAATTCACCCAGTCGGAAAGAGTTGGTGGCCAGCAACTCAAGAAGTTGGTCGCGCGCAGAAGACATAGGTTTTTAAGATTAACTTATTTCCGGCTCAGAATCCCTGCATCTGGCGGAATCCGTGCGTGGCAATATAAGACTGCAGTAACAGGACAAAATTATAAGTCATATGGACGATGACGCAGGTGGCCACTGAGTTGGTCCTAATCCTGGTGACCGTGAGCGTGAAGCCGACCACAAAAATCAGCAGCAGCGGCGCCCATGAATAGCCCAGTTGCGCGCCATGAAGCAGGGTAAAAGCAGAAGCGGTAATGATGAGTGATGCCGTTGCCCCTGTCCATCTGGCCAGCGCTGGATACAGAAAACCACGGAAAAGCAGTTCTTCCATGACCGGCGCTACCAGAATACCAAACGCGCCAAGCAGCAAGGCCGACGGGCGGTCTTTGAAAAACTCAGTAATAGGCAGTGAGTCCGGTATCCACCGATGGAGCACAACTTCGCCGATATCGGAAATGAACGCCAGGGCCGTGCCTGTTATCAGCGCAAACGCCCAAACCCGTCTGCGCGCAGGCAAGTTCCAGTGGACAGCTTCAGCTAGTGAATTTTTATGGCGTACCCAGACCAGTAGCGCCATGAAACCAATAATTGCCACATAAATCACAAATTGCGTGGGCACAATGAAAAATGCGTTCCTGGTCATGGCATCTTCCAGCACTTTGGGGTTTAAGCCGGGAGACCGATGGCTAAAAAGGAAAATGGTTGCCGCCACAGTGCCAAAAATGACAAATGCCACGGCCATTGCCAAGCCCACCAGCAGGACATCGAGAAGATCGACTTCTGTTTTTGCCGGTTTGGCAGGCAGCAAAAGCTCCATCGCCGGCGGCGGGAGCGGGTCGACTTGCGAAATGGGATCGAATGAATCCACAGGATCGAGGGAATGAAGCCCTGAATTCCAATTTACACCATGAAGAGTTTTCTCGGGAAAGACTAAAGGGGTAGCGTTTGAAGCATTAGAAAGCCAAAGCCGCTACCCCTCGATTGTGCCCAGGTATAAGGAGAAGGTTGAAAGCACTCTACGTTATTAAGCTAATTATGAGATAACTTTTATGTTTAGTTTACGAATCTGGAACAGAATCATATAACACTATTAAAATCAATCATTTGAGAAATCTATTTCCGTATTCTGTCAAGGCCTGCCCAGTATAAGATTTCTTGATTTTGGAAACCTGGTCTGGCGTTCCCTGTGCCACCACTCGCCCGCCTTCCTCTCCGCCTTCCGGTCCCAAGTCAACGATCCAATCGGCATTGCGGATGACATCGAGATTATGCTCGATAATGACCACGGAGTTTCCGAGGTCGGTAAGGCGATGGATGACCTCCAGGAGCTTGCTTACATCTTCAAAATGCAAGCCGGTGGTTGGCTCGTCCAGCAGGTAGAGCGTTCGACCAGTCTGGCGTTTGGAAAGTTCCTTGGCCAGCTTCATGCGCTGGGCTTCGCCGCCGGAAAGCGTCACCGCGGATTGCCCCAGTTTGATGTAACCGAGTCCCACGTCTTCCAACGTCTGCAGCTTTTGCCGGATCTGCGGGATGTCTTCCAGGATGGGCAGCGCGTCTGAAACTGAGGTCTCAAGCAGATCTGCAATGGATTTGCCTTTAAATCGTACGGCCAGCGTTTCATGGTTATAGCGATGGCCGCCGCAGACCTCGCACAGGACGTAAACGTCCGGCATAAAGTTCATCTCAATGCGGCGCTCACCCTCACCCTGGCAGTGCTCGCAACGTCCGCCTGAGACGTTAAAAGAAAATCTTCCCGCCTTGTAACCGCGTTCGCGCGACTCCGGCAGCATGGCATAAAGATCTCGGATGTGCGTGAACACCCCAGTATACGTCGCAGGGTTTGAGCGTGGTGTCCGGCCAATGGGCGATTGATCAATGCGGATAACCTTATCAATGTGCTCAGCGCCGGAGATTGCCTTGTGCGAGCCGGGCTCCTCCCGTGATCGATACAGCGCCTTGGCCAGCGCTTTATAAAGAATGTCATTCACCAGCGTGGATTTTCCGGAGCCTGAAACGCCGGTGACGACGGTAATCACGCCCAGTGGAAAGGTGACATCAACACTACGCAGATTATTGGCCTTTGCGCCCAGGACCGTAACGGCTTTACCATTTGTGGCCCGCGGCTCAAAACGCGCAGCAATATTTTTTTGCCCGGAAATGTACTGGCCAGTAAGGGATCCGGCCTGCTCCATAATCTGCGCGGGAGTGCCGGAAGCCACCACGCCTCCGCCCAGCAACCCCGCGCCGGGGCCAAGATCAATTACATAATCGGCGCGACGAATGGTTTCTTCGTCGTGCTCTACCACCAGCACCGTATTTCCCAGATCGCGCAAGTGTTCCAGCGCCTGAAGAAGCCGGTTGTTATCGCGATGATGAAGGCCGATGGATGGCTCATCAAGCACGTAGAGCACTCCGCGCAGTTTTGAGCCAATCTGTGTCGCCAGCCGGATACGCTGGCCTTCTCCGCCGGAAAGGGTTGCTGCCGAGCGATCCAGCGATATATACCCCAACCCCACGGCATGCAGAAACTGGAGACGCTCACTGATCTCATGCAGCACGCGGCCGGCAATCAGCCGTTCGCGGTCAGTCAGAGTGATCTTGGCTGCCACGTCCACTGAACGCGATACCGGAAGCGAGGTGAAGTCTGAGATGGAGAGCCCATTCACCTTCACGCCAATGCTTTCCGTCCGGAGCCGCTTGCCCTGGCAGACTGGGCACTTCGTCGCGGACATGTAACTCAGCATCCACTCGCGATAGCTTTCAGAGGTCGATTCTTCCAGGTTCTGCTTCAGGAAACCGAGCACGCCGCGAAAACCCAGACGCGGAGCCTCTTTTTCATCGGGGCCGTACAGCAGCAGATTCTGGATTTTCGCTGGAAATTTTTCAAACGGCGTCGTGATGTCGAGTTTGTAGGCGGCGGCAACGATATCGACCATCCGCTGAAGATAAGACGATCCCGATCCGGGACCGAGTGCGCCATCCAGCAGCGGCTTGGACCAGTCCACAATGATCTTGGCCGGATCAAAATCATACTTGCTGCCCAGCCCGTTACATTCCGGGCACGCGCCGTACACGCTGTTAAAAGAAAATGAGCGTGGCTCCAGTGAAGGAATATTGATGCCGCAGTCCGGGCAGGCCATGCGCGCGGAATAAAGATGCTCTTCTCCATTCACCACCGCGACCTGAACCAGTCCCTTACCCAGCTTCATGGCGGTTGCCACGGATTGCTCCAGCCGCTTTTCAATCCCAGACTTCACCAGCAGGCGATCAATCACAACTTCAATGGTATGGTTCTTGCGCTTGTCGAGTTGGATCTCGTCCAATTCTTCGTCCAGGTGGCGAAGCTCGCCATCAATGCGGGCGCGGACGAAGCCGTGTTGCGCCAACTTAGCCAGTTCTTCCTTGAACTCGCCTTTGCGTCCGCGAACCAGCGGCGCCATGATCATCACGCGGTCTTCAGCTTTCAGCTGCATCACGCGTTGCACAATCTGGTCAGACGTCTGGCGACTGATCGGCTTGTCGCACTTCGGGCAATGCGGCACGCCCACCGAGGCGTATAACAGGCGTAAATAATCGTAAATCTCAGTGATTGTTCCGACTGTGGAGCGCGGGCTGCGCGAGGTAGTCTTCTGCTCAATGGAGATTGCCGGGCTCAGGCCATCAATGGAGTCCACGTCCGGACGCTCCATCTGGTCGAGAAACTGGCGCGCATATGCGGAGAGCGTTTCCACATAGCGGCGCTGGCCCTCGGCATAAATAGTGTCAAACGCGAGAGACGATTTGCCGGAACCGCTAAGCCCCGTGATTACCGTTAAAGTATTGCGCGGGATTTCAACCGAAATGTTTTTCAAATTGTGCTGGCGAGCGCCGCGCACAGTGATGTTGCTGATAGCCATGGGCCTTCTAAACCTGGTTCGTAAAACTGAGCGCAACCCCAACAAAATTGCGGGGCCTTCACTGGAAGCTCCCGGAAGGTGAGCGCACGGCTCTACTCCGTATCTTATAGTTCGCGGTTAAGATCGGTCAATTTTTCGCGCCTGGCCGCGAAAAAACTCGGGCTTTAACCTAATGACTTCAGTTATTTGCGGGGCTGTATGACCAAAGGGCATGATGAGGTAACAAGGGTGCAGCAGCGGCGGTAATGCAGACATTTGAACCATTATTGCCGACAATGCACATGGCCGGAGAAACCAACCGGCCCGAGAAAAGGACCATCAAAGAGATTGGACAATGAATCCCATTCTGGCTTCCTCCACCGTGCTCTTTACCATTCTGTTTTCACTCGTCTTTGGTATTGCTTGCGGCTACGCTGTTATCAGCGCGATCCTGCACGCTTTTGCCCGTAGACAGGTTGAAAGCCAGACGACCACAACCGCGGTGATTGCCACTACGGCGTCCAGCCACTAAGCATTGCTCTTTAGCATCTGCCCGCTTTGCAGAAAGAGCTAATCGGCGCGCCGATCCGCGGTTCCGGAATGCGGAAAGCTTCTCCGCTGCAACAGTTGTAACGCCAGCCAACCGCCAAAAATCACATCGAATGCCATACAGAAACCCGGCCACCAGTGCGGTACTCCGGGATTTGCAATTACGCTGGGACGAATAAAATCAAATATCCCGTGGCCCATCAATGCAGCCGCCACCAGCCAAAGATTCAAGTTAAAGCCAAGTACGGCAAAAAGAATAAAGCCGCTCGCTATTACGATTTCAATCACCAATGTTCGCCCTGACGCTCCCATTGCGGCGAACAGAATGTAATAGGTGGCGACGACAATCAGCACCGTCGAATAAAAAGATCGTTCCCGGGCAAAGCCAATCACAGCGGCGAGGACTATTGTCCCAAGGGACAATAAAATGCCAACCAGATATTCCATTTCCCCGTCACCACTTTCTCACAAACCAATTCTTTTGAAACGCAGCAACAGGCTTTTTGACTCGTAAGCGAGCGACTGTTCTATCGCGGCGGCATTTTCCGTGGAGCCGGGTTGGGGTTGTTCGTTGGGTCCTCCGGCGAACCTTTTTGCCGTCGCATTTCCTGCAGCTCTTGCAGCAATTGTTCTGGCGTCTTGGGCTGCTGGTTGGGCGGCGTTTCAGCTTGTGGAGGCGGTTGCGGCACCGGAGGTTGAACAGGCGTATCCTGCGGCTCGCCGGCATTTGGCTGTTCTTCCGTAACTTCTTCTTCCTCGCCTTGATTGGCCGCTGGCGGTTGCGGCTGCGCCTGTGCTTCTCCGGCCGCGCCCGGCTTATTCTTCACCGTCAGGATGACCTTTTGTACTATCGTGGGGCTGTCTGCCCTTCCAATGGCGAGAAAGTCATATTTCGAGCCAGCAAAAATCGCGGCCAGGACGTCGCCTTCCGGCGCTGGGCCCAAAGCTATAGCTACCCGTTCTGAAATGCCCTCCGCGCCTTCAAATTCAATTCCTGTCTTGTTCCGGATGGCCGTAACTACGCTGCTCAAGTTTGAGTTCAGCGCCTGCACACTCAGCAAGCCATCGCGATATGTCACTACAGGGGCTACGGGCGGCCCCACCGGTCCTGGCTGAACGGCTGGTTGCCCGATAGTTGCGGCGGGAGACGGGACGCCTGTAGCGGATTGAGGAGGCGGAGTTTGTTGGGGCGTTTGGGGCGAAGCTTGTTGGGGCATTTGTGGAGCAAGGCTACCGGGCGGATTGGGGCGTTGGACGGGCACTGTAGGACGCATGGTCTGTGCCTGAAGCAGCGCCAGTGCGCCTAAAAGAACAAAACCGCCACAAGTTATTGAGGAAAAACGTGCCATAAGTTGGTCCGAACCGAGCCCTTTGCCCCTGATTTGTTTGTTCTGGAGATTTTACTCCTTATGATCAAAGAACGTTCGGCGCTTGCAAACTTGTCCGGCTATTTCACTTAGGTCCTATCACTTTCCATGTTTAACTCCGCTTCCCTGCTTATCCGCCAAAGCGATATATTTACCTATGAGTTACAGGCTCAAGACGGGAACGTCGTGCATCTGAAGAGCCGTCCAAAGCATCCTAAATGAACCGGAGTAGCGCACTTTTTATGAAGCAACTTACATTCAGGACTCTTACAGCAACGCTGGTTTTGGCGGCAAGCTTCTCGGCATGGGCCCAAACCTGCCAGACCAAGGACGAGATCCCGGAGCCTACGCGCAACGCCATTGAGACCGCGGCGCAACAGGCATTCGATCAAAGTGCCAGCGGCAACGTACAAGGCCTCCAGGCCAGCGCCGTTCCTTCATTGCAATCGAACTTTGCCGGCATCACCGGCGCGGTCAACGATAACAAGGACGCTTTTGCTGGCGCCAAGCCGCAACTCCGCAGCCTCTATTTTCTCGATACCGGCGCTAATCCTGGCCCGGACGGCACCTTCTACTGCGGCGTCTTTGGCGCCAATGGCATGAATCCGAATACGGCAGAATTTGATCTTGCCGGAATTGCCGTTGGCAAATACGCCGTCACCATTCAGGACTTCATCGGCAACAAGGGGCCGTACACTCTTTCCATTATTTTCCAGGACCTTGGCGGCTGGAAAATTGCCGGATATCAGATTCGTCCCGGCTCCGCCGCGGGTCATGACGGCCTGTGGTATCTGCTGCAGGCGCGCGATTACAAAAGCAAAGGCCAGACACACAATGCCTGGTTCTATTATCTGAACTCTTACGATCTTCTGCAGCCCGCCACCTACATGAACACAAAGATGCTCAGCAAGATCACCGACGAAACCAACAGCATCCAGCCTAAAGATATCCCTGTGGGCGGCAAGCCGGTGACGTTTACCGCCGGCGGCAAAACCTACAACATTACTGAGATGAGCTTCTTCCGCAATGACAAGAACTTTGATCTCACAATGAAGTATTCCGTCCCCAGCACCGCTGATTTCAACGGCACACAGGCTGACGCGCGTAATCTGGCCAACGCCATGATCGCCCAATATCCGGAATTGAAAGACGCATTCAACAACGTGTGGGTGCATGCCGTGGATCCGAACGGTGGCGACGTGGTGGGACTGGTAAAACTTAAATAGCTTTTGCTCGTCACGCGTAGGCGCGACAAATTGACGCTACATCCATAAGACAAACTTTCCGCCATTCGTCGCTATGATGGCCAGGTTCATCACGACCAACATCAGGTCGTAATGCCAGCCGTCCGTGCCGTGCTTGCCCCAAAAGCCTGTTTTCCATACAAAAACCTTCTTCTGGATGGCGCCCAGCATCACCAGGATCAAGCCTGCGGCAGCAAGTTGCGTCAGCACGCCAAACATTACGCCCAACGCCCCGGCAAGCTCAGCCGCGCCAAGAAATGCCGTGAAGCCCTTGCTCATGCCAATGCTTTTGCCGCGGCCTTCCGGATCTTTCAGGTGGCTCCAGCCGCTACTGGCGAATATCGCGCCCACCATTAGCCGCAACAACAAAATGGCAATACCTTCAAAACAGGTGAGTTGAGGAAACATAACGCTATTCTCCCTTGGCTCGGCGGTTTCTCGACCCTGAACCCGCCGCCAGATCTCACTCAGTTTTACAAAACAGGCCAATTCTTTACCAATTGTTTACGCTGCCCCGGCAAACATCTGGGCCGCAAATGAGAATCCAAATGTATTACTCTCATTCTTATTGGCACTCGGCCGAGAAAAGAGACTCTCCCATGCGTAAGTTGGCATTGTTGCTGGCAAATTTATTGATCGTTGCAAATGGCTGCGTGATTTCGCCACGCCGCACCGTCGGATCAACCGGCGGCAGCGGCGGCGGCAACTCAGAATTTTCCATATCTGCCAATCCCACCTCACAGATCATCACCGCAGGCGGTTCAGCCACCTATACAATCAGCATTTCTGCGGTTAACGGTTTTACCGGCACTGTCTCGCTCAGTGCTTCCTCTTCAGATTCAAACATCATTGCCAGTTTTGATAACACCACAATCATCGGCGGCTCCGGTTCGGCGGTTTTAACGGTTTCAACCACCGCCGCCACTCCAGCCAGCAATGCCACGATTACTGTAACGGCCACGGACAGCTCCAATAATGTTTCCCAGAATGTTGCCGTCACGGCTACTATTCAGGCTGCGGCTTCCACGGCAGGTGCAATGAGCGCCGCCGCTAGCGTTGCCACTCAACCCGGATGTGTAAATACGCCTGCTGGCTCAACCGCTCAACGCGTCAGCTTTCCTCTGTCGCCGGCCAAAGGCTTTACCGCGACCTTTTCCGTTACTTCTTCTTCATCAACCATGGACGCTTCTTTAGGCTTCTTTGCGCTCTCTTCCAGCAAGCAGCCGAGTTTGAGCAGCATGATCAACTTCAGCCCTGCCGGCATAATCCAGGTTCGCGATGGCGATTCATTTATTGCATCCGCCGTTCCTTACGCTGCCGGTGAAACACTCCAGTTCCGACTGGTAGAAAATCTGCCGGCAACCACTTATTCCCTGTTTGTTACGTCGCCAGACGCTGCAGAAGTCCCATTGGCAACCGAGCTTCAGGTCCCCCCTGACCAGCGCGGAACAACAACTCTGGGCGGCTGGGGACTGATAGTGAACGCTCCCGAAGGCGCGACGCTGGCCGTCTGCAATTTGTCTCTTCAGTAGCCGAGGAGCTCGCTGCGGCTCCAGACCAAAATGACCGCCATCCGTGTTGTCCGTGGAGGTTTTGCTTTCTCCGATTCCGGCGATTGGTAACCCCTCCCCCTCATCGGGGAGTATATACTTGACGCACATGTTATTATTTTACTCGCCGTGACAGGGCTTTTCGCTATTTTTTTGTTGCTTCCGGTTCGTGCTTACGCTAGAAGTGAAGTCGGGACGCGCTACGGTTCGAGCCGCAACGCGCCCCTGACCACAAATCTCCTTCCAGTGAAAGGCGAATCATGGCTGCCTCTAAGCGTATCAAACCTCCCCGCAAGGGACGCAAAAAAGACCCGTTCGCTGTTGTCCGTGGCAAAGTCGTTGAACGAATCGAAGTTTCGACCATGGACGACGACTGCTCAATTGGGATTATGTTCAAAGACAGAACCTATCTCGGGTTCGATGTTGAACCGTTCCTTCGCATCACTCCAGACTTTTCCGACTGGAAAACTCACAATTACAAACCGCTCAAACGCTGGAAACCTCTGCGTACGGAATAACCCTCTCTCCAACATCAAACCGGAACCCGCTGAAAGGCGGGTTTTGTCGTCAGGTGTATTTAGTGTGGTCGGGAGGCCCACTGGGAAGATAATTTTCCTGCTTGTAAAAGTACGTGTAACAGAATCTGCTTTCGTGAACGAC
>DAHUXR010000100.1 GCA_027307045.1 Acidobacteriaceae bacterium | reverse complement strand
CACCAGGTAGGTCTTGGGTACATGTGATGAAGCATGCGCGAGTTTCGCAGCCAGGTCTCCGTCATTCGTTAGCAGCAGCAAGCCCTCGCTCGACCAGTCCAGCCTTCCCACCGGATAAATGCGCGCGCCTACGCCTTTGATCAAATCCATCACCGTGGGACGGCGTTCTGGATCGGTCACCGTGGTCACGTATCCTTTTGGCTTGTTGAGCAGCAGATAGACGTGGCGCTCCGTGCCCTGCAAAAGCTTTCCGTCAACCTTGATGTGGTCGCGCTGCAGGTCGGCCTTGCTGCCCAGTTCTGTAACCGTCTGGCCGTTCACGCTCACGCGGCCTTGCGTGATCAGTTCTTCCGCTTTGCGGCGCGAAGTAACGCCCGCGGCGGCAATGATCTTCTGTAAACGCTCTGGAGGCATTTTCAGCCGCCTGTGCTTTCAGAGGCAATCTGGTCTGCCACCTGTTCGTCGGCCTTGTTGTGCTCCGGATCAGATGAAACGGTCGGCTCGGTCACGTTCTGCGGCACTTCGGCTTTGTCTTCTTCCAGTTGTTCAACGCCGCCATCTTCACCGGGCGTGCCGGTCGCGTCCGCAACGGCAACAGGGCCGTCGCCGGAATCAAAGAGTTGATCCTGAAGTTCGCCGGCCGCCAGCTTTTCAAACTCTTCCAGGCTGGGCAATTCGCTCAGGTCACGCAATCCAAAGCGCATCAGGAAGTCTTTGGTCGTTTTGTACAGCATCGGCCGCCCGACTACGGCCTTTCTTCCCGCGGTGGTAATGAGCTTGCGCTCCAGCAGCGTGCCAATAACCCCGGCTGCGTCCACGCCACGGATGTCGCTGATTTCCGGGACCGTCACCGGTTGCTTGTACGCGATCACGGCAAGTGTCTCCAGCGCCTGCAATGAGAGGCGGATTGGCGGCTTCAAACTCTTTGAGAATGCGCGCACCACGTCATGGTGCTCCGGCTTGGTGGACATGCGGTAGCCGCTCGCCACCTCGCGGATTTCAATTCCGTGTTCTGGATTCGCATAGTCGGCGATCAGTTCGTCAAGGTACGGTCGCAACAGTCCGCGCAACTCGACCTTCTCGGATTTTTCTTTGACCTTCTTCGGCGGCGGCGGCGGTGCGGGTTCTTCCACCGCGCCCAGATGGTCTTCCGCATTCTCGGGCTGCGGCTGCGATTCCTGCGCGCCGTCCATTACGGGCTCAGGCGCTACTGGCAAGGCGGTCTTGAGCGCCAGCAGATCGTCTTTGAGCAGCGCAGCCATCTGGTCCAGCGTGATGGGATCTTCCGCCGCGTAAATAATTGCTTCGAGTTTGGCTTTGATCGACACGGTATTTAGTAGTTGGTATTTGGTACTTGGCCAAAAGCTGCTTGCATCTTACGGCTAAGTACCAATTACCAAATACTGCTCATCTCCAATCATCTCTCACCGCGGCGCCTTCGCCCATTACGGTGTCAAACATTGCGTGCTTCTTGATCAGGACTTCGCCAAAAACTCTTTCCTGTCGAAGCAGAATGGCCTGCAGCCGCACCAGTTCCAGCAGCGCTAAAAAAGATGAGATGAGCGCATGGCGTGAAGTGATGTGCTGCAAGAGCCTTTTCAGCGGAATCGGGCGGTCTTCCATCAACAATCGCCGGCGGAAAAACTCAATCATCTGCCCGACTGTGACTGTCTCTTCGTTCACTTCCAAAACCGGACGCGCTTTGGCGCGCTCCAGGATTTGCTGGAACGTGCGCACCAGGTCCACCACGTCAGCCGCCAGCTCTGGTTCGGTGCCTTCAGCGTCCTTAAATTCCTTCATTGAAGGATTACTGACCACCGCTTCTTCAATCTGTTGCTTCTGCATCAGCATCTGCGCCGCATTCTTGAATTTCTCATGCTCCAGCAGCCGCTGTACCAGCTCTTCCCGCGGATCTTCCTGCTCGCCCTCGGCCGCTTCAGGATCGCGCGGCAGCAGCATCTTGCTCTTGATGTGGATCAGCAGGGAAGCCATGTAGATGAATTCCGCCGCAATGTCCACGTCCAGGTGCTTCAGATTTTCAACATATCCAAGATACTGCGCCGTGATCTTGGCGATGGGAATGTCGTAAATATCGATGTCCTGCTTGCGGACAAGGTCCAGAAGCAGATCAAGCGGCCCGTCATAGACCTGCCCGACGCTCACCGAAAACGGGAATTCATTCGTCTGCGGCTTCGCGGATTGTGAAGTCTCTGCCATCAATAAATCAAAATCTTTGAAACACGGAGGAACAGAGGAAGCGGAGGATTTCTTAATTCTAAGTTCAAACTCCGTTTACTCCTTTCCTCCGTGTTTCAAAGGTGTTGAGTTGCGTCTTGCACAGACTAATAAGGCTTGCACAGCATTCAATTCTAAATGTTATTGGCTGCTCTTGCCGATGGCAGAGCTGTGGATTACATGTCTTTTATTTGCTTGCGGTTTACTGCAATGCGCTGTAATCACCCGCATATTGCTCGATTGCGAGTTCGCCTTCGCCGGTCTGCAGCGAAATGCCGTTCGGCCCTCTCTTCAGCACGATCTCGACTCCGTCACCGTTACGCGCGAGCTTCTTCCAATGTTCCTGTAATATCTTTGGCGGCAGAACGTAGTCACGCAGGTTCCGGTCCTTGTCCTGGGCCAGCAATACCAGCACGTTGATTGGCCGGTCCTCCAGTAGAAATTTCCAGGTCTCATTCTCTTCCGCCGCAGCGTACAAGCCAACTTTTCTTCCTCGACGCGTTATGAACGTACGCGGCCGATCCTTCTTAAGAGGATAGGTTCTATTGATTCGCTCAAGCCATTCTGAGGTCCGCATCTCCCATCTTTCGTCCTCATTCTTGACGCTCGTTATCGCTTCAGGGACTTTGATCGCCGCCGTGGCTTCCTCTCTCGCGGCCAACTCGGCCACTGCGCCCAGCCGCAGCAGTCCTATCGCATCGCGCACTGCCGACATGGTTTCTTCCGCTGCTGCGATTGCTTTCTGGGCTCCATGCTGAATCGTCTGGCGTACCTTTCCCGGATTCTGCGCCAGAGCATGTCGCCGTTCCCGAATGGGAGCCAGATGGGCGTTCACGCTTTCCACAGCCAGCGCTTTGCACTCCACGCAGGTGATCGTCGCCTGCGTGCAGCCTTGGGTGATGTGAGACAGTCGTTCCTTGTCGCTGAAGATCTGGTGCAGATTGCCTACCGGACAGCGGTCTGGGCTGCCGCGATCAGTCAGCTTGGGCCGGTCCGTAACGCTGTTCTTGATCTTCTGCTCCACCGCGGCTGCTTCGTCGCTCAGCAGGATCGAATTGCCGTATGACTTTGACATCTTACGCTTGTCAGTGCCCAGCAGCTTGGGTGAAGGCGTGAGCAATGTCTGCGGCTCGGGGAAGACCGGCTTGTCATTCAGCTTATAAAACTGGTTGAAGCGGCGCGCCACTTCGCGGGTCAATTCAATGTGCGCTGACTGGTCCTCTCCTACCGGCACAAAATCGGGCCGATATAAAAGGATATCGGCGGTCTGCAACAGCGGGTAGCCAAGAAAGCCGTACATGTGCAGGTCTTTGTTCGGCATCTGCTGTTGCTGTTCCTTAAAGGAGGGGACGCGCTCCAGCCATCCCAGCGGCGTAATCATGGAGAAGAGCAGGTGCAACTCGGCATGTTCGCGCACGTGCGACTGCACAAAGATGGCGCACCTTTCCGGATCGAGGCCGGCAGCCAGAAAGTCCAGCACTACTTCAAGCGTGTTGTCCGCCAGTTGCGACGTATTGTCGTAATCGGTGGTAAGAGCGTGCCAATCCGCCACAAAGAAAAAACAGTCATGCGTGTTTTGCAGCTTTACCCAGTTCTGCAGCGCGCCAACGTAATTACCAAGATGCAGCTTGCCGGTGGGGCGCATGCCGCTCAGGGCACGCGGGCGCGAAGTTTTCGTTGGATGGTCTGTCATTTGTATGGAGAGCGGCAAATGCTCATCGGCCGGCAATTAGCAGTTTAGCAAATAGCTGTTTCTTCTGAAGCTCCGAAGCGCAGCGAGGGGTCTCTATAGCCAACATAATTTAGAAGACAAGAGAAAAATAGCATTCGCGATCTAGCACTTGCAGGCAATTCGACCATAGGATTCCACGTATTGGTGCAAGGAATAGCGGTCCCCCACCCGCATCTTCGGCCGGTTCGGGATCTCAGCCAACAGGCAAGTGATCTATTTTCCGGTCTTGCCCCCAGCGGCTTGTTCCTGCGGCGCTATCGTTTTAACTTTGACAGGCTTTGCCGGAATGCCGACGGAAATCGTAAACGGATCAATGTCCTTCGTCGCAACGCCCATCGATCCCAGCAGGCCGTGTTCGTGCACATGGACTCCGCTCATGACCGTTGCGTGATACGTGATGCGGGCGCGCGGCCCGATCTCCGTCTTACGGTTGGTTACGATCATTCCGTCATTCAAGTCATGGTCGTGGGAGTATATGTTGGCATAATCGGAAATCGAGCTGCCTTCGTGGATCACGATTTCGCCCCGATCGTCCAGCAGGACGTATTTGTGGATCACGCAATTGTCTTCGATCGTCAGGTTGTAACCGTAAGAGATTTCCACGCCGTGAAAAATCTTCACGTTTTTGCCGATGTGTTTCAGCACGTGCTTCGCCACCATGGCCCGGACGCGGTATCCCAGCCAATGATTGATCCCCAGAGGCGAGCGGTCAAACATCATCCAGAACCAGATCAGGGGTTTGCGCTCGGCATATTTCTGCCCGTCAACGTCGCCATAGTATTCCGGCTCCAGGGAAGCGTTGCGCGGATCAAAGCTGTGCACCATGGCCTGCTCTGCCAAAGGGGCGTTGGGCGCTGGATCAGCATAGGGCCGGCCTAGATACAGTTCATGCAGCGCGTCGCGGACGACCAGACAGCGATGCTCGACACTGCGGTTGGCAAACTGCTCATCGAGCTTCTGTATCCAGTCCATGAACGCTTTTTCAGCCGCTGGCAGCGGCTGAATGTTGCGGTACTCGTAACGCGGCATGCAAGCCCCTCAATCCCAATATTTAAGAATTCAATGATATAACGGCGGCCGGATTCCGCCCCGCACCGGCTCGATCTTCGGCAGGGATTCGATTTTCGCCGTCCCCCCCGGCGGCGCAAATTTTTTGCGCGTCACCCCCAGCTTGGGCAGAGTTCTGGCAGCCTCTTCAACCGGGAGAAACCGATTGGGAATGTATTTGGATCTTCCCACTTTGGGACTGCTTTACAAAGTTAGGTTAAATTCGGAAATGGCACAGCGGTTACCTCGGTACCGTTGTTCTCTACTCACAAATAACGATATAAACAGCCCATTCCGGGATTAGTTTTAGCTGCATTAAAGGAAAGCAGAACGATGATGTGCAGGCTCATTCAATGGCCCAGGAAAGTCGCGCAAGCGGGTCTTCTCGGTCTCTTTATCTTAATCTCGCTTACGGTCCATGCTCAGGACGATGAGTTTAACGTCGACGGGTTCAAGGCCGTCCCAATCCTGACTGGCTCAACCGCCTATTTCACCCGTGTCACTGCCGGGCAGTACCAGGATGCTCCAACGGTGAGCCCGCTTCTTCTGTTGCCGATGGGAGACAAATGGCTGGTTGAAGCCAAAGGCTCCTATGGCGATACCTTTAGCAAAAATGCCCAGGGCGATTACAACGGAACAATTTCTTACGGGATGGCTTACGGCCAGATTGACTACATTGCCAATCGCTATATGACGTTTGTTGCAGGCCGGTTTACCACCCCATTCAATATTTATGGTGAACGGCTGGCGCCCAACTGGATACGAGCGTTGCAACCCAATCCGCTTACTTCGCCTGTGACGAGTGGCTCTGGCCTGGGCGGCATGATACGCGGTGGATTTAGTGGTACGGATAGCCTGAACGTAACTTACGCGGCTTATTTTTCTGCAAATAATACGCACCACTTACTAGCCACTGACCGCTCGACCGGCGGCCGGCTCGGCTTTTTCCTGCCGCGCCAGAGATTGGAAGTCGGGGCTTCGTTTCAACAGGTTTTGCAGGCGGACCGTCCACATTCTTCCGGCCTATTTATGGAATGGCAGCCCAACCGCGCGCCTTTAACCGTGCGCTCGGAGTATGCGCGCTCCTCCGGCCTCAAGGGAAGCGCGTATTGGATTGAATCAGTCTATCGCTTGAGCCAGATTCCTTCACTGCGGAGACTGGAACTGGTTGGTCGCGGAGAGCAATTCTTTGCCGCGGCGAACATTTCCGCCGCCACGGTAAAAAAGCTTGGTGCGCTCGGCAAAGACACGAATGAAGGCGATTTCGGCATGAACTATTACCTGCGCAGCGATGTCCGCGCCTCCGCCAGTTATGGCCGCCAGTTTGTGCTTGGCCGCGACGCCAACCTGTGGACGGTGGGCATGACGTATCGTTTTATTATGCCGATGCTGCCGCAAGGAGGCGCGCAATGAAAATGAAATTTCTCCTGGCCGCATTCCTGGTTGTAAGCGCCCTTTCGCTGGGTTTGATGGCCAATGCCAGCAGCGGCGACAAGGATGCCGCAAAAGATTCCAGTTCATCCGCAGTTTCTGCTGAGCAGAAAGCCCAGAATGAAAGCATGCGCATTGAAGGCGAGAAGCGTTTCCGCTCCAACTGCGGACGTTGCCACGCCGCACCGCCTAAATTTCCGCCGCGCATGATGGCCACCATTGTCCGCCACATGCGCGTACGCGCCACAATTACCGACCAGGATATGCGTTTGATCCTGCGCTATATGACGGAGTAGTGATGCAGTCTTTGAGTTTCAGGCGACCGCTCCATTGTTTAACGCAGCTTTCCATCCTGGCGATTTTCGCAACATTTTTCTTATCGTCAATACCTTCTTTCGCGCAGGTCCGCGTGATTGAAGTCCTGGCCGATAAAGACAGCCATTTCAAGATGGCCGGCATGGGCCATCCGGAAATCACGGTCAAGGCGGGTGAGCCGCTGCTGCTGCGCATCAATGCCCGCAAGGGCAAAACCATGAATCGTGATGGCACGGTGCACGGCTTTACGCTGCTGCGCGCCAAAGATCATCACAAAGTCACCGGCTGGGACCTGGAATTAAAGCCGGGAACGCACGAGTTTTCTCTTACCGCTCCCGCTGAGCCCGGCGAGTATGAAGTTTTATGTACCGTCATCTGCAGTGAAGAGCATGAAGGAATGCGGATGAAGTTTGTCGTTTTACCATAAAAAGTTCCGTTGAGACTGGAAACGCTCGCGTCTGCTCCCCAGCAAAACTGAACACTTGAACAGGAGATTTTCATGAACCAAATGCGCGTAGCGTTGTGTTTTGCTGCAGTCGTTCTGTTGTCGTTCTATTCCTTTGCCAAAGATAAGCCCAAGGATGCCAGCGTGAGCCTGCACGGCGCAATCATGGACAGCCAGTGCGCTTACAACGTCCACTCTGACGCGCATTCGCACGACTGGATGACTAAGCGCGGCGTCCAGGGCGCCACCGATGAAGAGAGCTGCACTCACCACTGCGTGAAAGATATGGGAGGCAGTTACGTTCTGGTGGTAAAGAAGGACGTATATAAACTTGACGATCAGGTCAAAGCGGAGCAATTCGCGGGCAAAAAAGTAAAGATCAACGGCACTTTGGATGCCGATACCCATATGGTTCACGTTTTCGACATGGAAGAAGATAAAGACAAATAGCAGCGGCGAACCACTCATTGAAAGAAGAAACGGCTGCGCTGGGGCGCAGCCGTTTTCGTCGTGTGGACGCTTTTAGCAGGGTGCGACAGGTGCTAGATGCGCGCCGTGGCGGCAGATGAAATCTCCAAAGCTGGTCGATTTGGAAGGCAACGGAACTCATCGTCTTATCCCTTATCGTTACAGTGACCGTGGCAGACCGATACTGAGCCCTCTTGCTGAGGGCGATAATGATCTGCTCAAGGACCTGACCGAGATCGAAGGTGCTACGAATGAACGGCTGCTCGGCGAGAGTGGGAAATTGCCTGGGATTACGGCGATCGAGCTGGTTTCCGGTTTTCACTTCGCACATATGGTGAATGCGTCTTTCACGCATGCGAGCCCGTCTGGAGGACGATTTTACAGTCCGGCGCGGGGGGCCTGGTATGCGGCCTTCAAGATGGCGACTGCACGAAAGGAAGTGGCCTTTCATAAATCGGCGGAGTTGAAGGAAGTCGGATGGAAAGAGGAAGAAACATCTCCTTACATAGACTATCTCGCTGATTTCCGGCACCAATTTCATGATATTCGCGATGATCCCGATTTCAGTGATTGCCTGGATCCAGATGACTACCATGCTTCACAAGCGCTGAGCCATCAACTACTTGCTAATGGTTCCGCGGGCATCGTATATCCGAGCGTACGTCACAAAAAAGATGGCGCGTGTATTGCTTGCTTTCGACCGCCATTAGTATTGAATGTGCGCGAAGGACGCAAGGCGACTTTCACTTTCACCAATATGGAACTGAGTATGATGAAAGTTGAGAATTGAAGGCGCGCAGCTTCCGCTCTTGTAAATAGAGGCTGTTGGCCAGTGACCGAATGTTGTTCGAAGCACCTAGCGAATCTTTAACGAAACTGCTATAATCTGTAAATGCTTTCCTCCGTCCCGGAATCCCTGGCCTGGGCCCACCCCCTGGTGCAGGAATGGTTCATTAACAAATTCGGTACGCCCACTGAGCCGCAGGAGCAGGGGTGGCCGCACATCCTTGCCGGACGCACTACGCTCATTTCAGCGCCTACAGGGTCCGGCAAAACGCTGGCAGCCTTCCTGATCTGCATTGACCGCCTGGTTCGCAAGGCGCTGAGAGGCGATCTTACAGACCGCACCGAGATCCTTTACATTTCGCCGCTGAAGGCCCTGGGCAATGACATCCAGAAGAACCTGGAAGTCCCGCTGGGTGAGATCACAGCACTTGCCGGCGAAAAGGGCCTGTTGATGCCGGAGATTCGCGCGGCCGTCCGCACCGGTGACACGCTGACGCAGGACCGCGTGCGGATGCTGAAGCGGCCTCCGCATATTCTGGTGACCACGCCGGAATCTCTTTACATACTGCTTACTGCCCAGAAGAGCCGCGGCATTCTCACCGGCGTTAACACCATCATCGTTGACGAAATCCACGCTGTGGCCGACGACAAGCGCGGCGCACATCTCACGCTCTCTCTGGAACGCCTGGATGCGCTGACCGAAAAACGCGCCGTGCGCATCGGCCTTTCCGCCACGCAGAAACCCATTGAAACCGTCGCCCACTTCCTCACCGGCAATCATCGCCCCGATCCAGTTGTCGTCAATATCGGCCATAAGCGCCAGATGGATCTGGCGATCGAAGTTCCCGGGCAGGAGCTTGGCCCCGTTGCCAGCAACGAACTGTGGGACGAGATTTACGATCGCATCTGCGAACTGGTCCAGCAGCACCGTTCCACGCTGGTGTTTGTGAACACGCGCCGCCTGGCTGAACGCGTTTCTTTTAACCTTGCCGAACGCATGGGTGAGGATGTGGTGGGAGCACACCATGGCAGCCTGGCTCGCAAGCTTCGCCTGGACGCGGAAAGCAAGCTCAAAAATGGCGAACTCAAGGTTTTGGTGGCGACCGCTTCCTTAGAACTCGGAATCGATATCGGTCATGTTGATCTGGCCCTGCATATCGGTTCGCCGCGATCAATCGGCGTCTCGCTCCAGCGCTTTGGCAGGGCAGGCCACTGGCGTGGCGCTGTTCCCAAAGGCCGCTTCTTTCCTACCACGCGCGATGAGCTGATCGAATGCGCCGCGCTGGTACGCTCCATCCATCACGGAGAGCTTGACCGCCTGATCATTCCGGAATCTCCACTCGATATCCTGGCGCAGCAGATTGTAGCTATGTGCGCTGCTGAAGAATGGGGTGAGGACGAACTTTTTACGCTGGTCAAGCGGGCTTATCCTTATCGGGAACTCGAGCGCAAGGAATTTGATGATCTTCTGACTATGCTGGGCGATGGCATAGCATCACAGCGGGGCCGCTTCGGCGCATATCTCTATCGCGACCGGGTAAACAAGCGGCTGAAAGCTCGCCGCGGCGCGCGCATGATCGCCATTATGAATGGCGGAGCGATACCTGAAACCGCGCTTTATACCGTTGTCGCTGAGCCGGAAGGGACTGTCGTTGGCACGCTGCATGAAGACTTCGCCGTTGAAAGCCTGAAAGGCGATATTGTCCTTTTGGGTAACATGAGTTGGCGCATTCGCCGCGTGGAGTCTGCGGGACGCATTCTGGTGGAAGATGCGCACGGCGCGCCGCCGTCCATCCCTTTCTGGCTGGGTGAAGCCCCGGGACGCACGGAAGAACTTTCTCGACAAATCGGCGAGCTGCGCCAGAAGATCAGCGATCTCACACCCCACACCGTGCCCGGCTTCGTCAACCAAAAATCGCCAGAAGTGCTGAATGCGGTGGAGTGGCTCAAGAGCGAGTGTGGGCTGGACGATTCAGGCGCTGAGCAGGCCATCGAATACATAGTGACCGGGCGCACCGTACTGGGCGCAGTCCCCACGACTAACACCGTGATTGCCGAACGCTTCTTTGATGAAGGCGGCGGCATGCAATTGGTCGTCCATGCTCCGTTCGGTGCGCGCATCAACAAAGCATGGGGACTCTCCCTGCGCAAGCGCTTCTGCGTCTCATTCAACTTTGAGCTGCAGGCGGCCGCGACAGACAATGGCGTAAATATTTCCTTGGCGGAGCAGCACAGCTTCCCGCTGGCGGATGTCTTCCATTTTCTGCATGAGAACACGGTGAAAGAAGTCCTGCAGCAGGCGGCGCTGCTCTCTCCGTTGCTGGAAACGCGCTGGCGCTGGGACGCAAATCGCTCATTGGCCCTATTGCGTTACTGGAACGGAAAGAAGATTCCGCTTCAGGTGCAGCGCACGCGTTCAGCCGATCTGCTGGCCTCAGTGTTTCCCGATGTGGCGCAGTGTCAAGAAAATGCCGATGGGCCAATCGTAGTCCCCGACCATCCTTTGTTGCGCGAGGTGATGAAGGATATTTTTCAGGAAGCGCTCGACCTTGAAGGTCTGAAAGATGTTCTGCGCAAGATGCGGTCGGGCGAGATCAAATGCATCGCCGTCGATACGCCGGTGCCGTCGGTCTTTTCCCACGAAATCCTCAACAGCAATCCTTACGCTTATCTGGATGACGCCCCGCTGGAAGAGCGTCGCGCCCGCGCCGTGGAGATGCGCCGCACGCTGCCGGAATCAGTCTTGCAGGAAGTGGGAGCGCTTGATCCGGCTGCGATTGCCGAAGTCCGCGCCGACGCGTGGCCTGACGTGCGCGATGCCGACGAACTTGCTGACACGTTGCATACATTGATCGCTGTGCCGGAAAACTTTATTCCGCCCGATGGTCGCTCACCAGCGGAAGCGTGGCGCGGATACTTTGAATCATTACGGCAGTCGAACCGTGTGACCAGAGCACGAATACCAGGAGTTGTAACCGCGCAGACGGGGGCGGCTGCGGTCCACAATTCAAATTCATATGGAGCGCAGGCGCCCTCGCCTGCGAGCGCTACATTTTGGGTATCGGCAGAAAAAGCAAAAGCCTTCTTGGCGATTTATCCCGCAGCCCAATTTGAAGACCGGCTTCCCGAGATCGGCGAAACTCCATCATCCGAAGATGCGCTCAAAGCAATGGTCACAGGCTGGCTCACTCATCTGGGGCCGACCAACGCATCCGCGCTCGCTGCTTTACTGCGTCTGCCCATGGCTGAGATCGACAAGACACTGCTGCGCATTGAGACCACAGGCCTGATTCTGCGCGGCAATTTTGATAAGACTCTGGGTGAAGAGACGCAGTGGTCGGAGCGTCGGCTGCTGGCCCGAATTCATCGCCTGACGCTGGGCACGCTGCGCAAACAGATTGAGCCTGTCACATCCGTTACGTTCATGCGCTGGCTGCTGCGCTGGCAGCATGTTTCGCCAGGTACGCAGGCGCGGTCTGAGCATGGCACGCTGCAAGTCTTGCGGCAGTTGCAGGGCTTTGAAGTTCCCGCGAGCGCGTGGGAGCGCCATATCCTGGCGCGCCGCATCAACAATTATGATCCGCGGGTGCTTGACCAGCTTTGCCTTACTGGCGCAGTGGGCTGGGGACGGCTTACGCCTCATCCGGCGATGCTGGAGGATTCCTCCGGCGGCGGGCGCAGAGTGGTCCCTACCAGTGTTGCGCCCATCACGTTCTTTGTTCGCGATGAAGCGGAATGGATGGCTCTGCCCAGCGTGAAATCCGCGCATCGTGATGCCGAGCAGGAAGTGCGCGGCCTGGGCGCGGGTGCGCGTGAAGTTCTTACTTTCCTGCGAACGCGAGGAGCATCGTTCTTTGCGGACATCGTTCGCGGAACTGGCAAGCTGAAAGCAGAAATTGAAACCGCGCTCTGGGAACTGGTCGCTGCGGGCCTGGTCACGGCCGATGGCTTTGATAATCTGCGTGCCCTGATCGATCCCAAGCGGCGGGCCGGGCAGGGAAGCGGCAAGAGCAATCGTCCACGCCACAGCGCAGGACGCTGGTCATTGCTGTATCCGCCACATGGTGAGGACAGCGGACGGGCGATTGAGTCCGTCTGCCGCGTGCTCCTTGAGCGTTATGGCGTGGTCTTCCGTGAGCTGCTGGTGCGTGAAAGCATGTTGCCGCGTTGGCGTGACCTGCTGATCTCTTTCCGCCGGCTTGAAGATCGTGGTGAAATCCGAGGTGGACGCTTTATCGGCGGATTCATCGGCGAGCAATTTGCCTTGCCTGTTGCCGTGGAATCTCTCCGGGCGATGAAAAGCATTCCGCCCGCTGGTGAAATCGTGACAATCTCGGCTGCCGATCCGTTGAATCTCGCCGGCATCGTGGTACCTGGGGAGCGGGTGCCCGCGATTTCCGGCAAATACCTGAGCTTTAAAGATGGGGCGCTGGTTGAGACACCTGAAACTCCGATCCTGAGTATGGCAGGCAGAATATGAGCGGAGCCGATCTGATAGAAGGCGAAGATTATTACCTGGAAAGAGGGAACTGGGTCTTCACAGCCAAGTATTTGCTCAATCGCGGGTATTGCTGCCGCTCAGGCTGCCGACATTGCCCGTATGGGTTTGTTAAAGATGAAGAAAAGAAATCTTCGCCGCAGATTTCCGCAGATGAGCGCTGAAGCAGGCACGTTAGCAACTGGCAATTGGCAACTAGCTTTTTCTGTAATCCCGAACAAAGTGAGGGATCCCTATGGCAAAGAATAATGCGCCGGGAACGCGAGTATCCGCCCAAAACGATGGTGGCTATATTGGCCCCTCGCTACGCTTCGGGGTTTCAGAAAACGCCAAAGTTGCCGCATTATTTGCTAATTGCCAGTTGCCTACTCATACCGCAACGCAGTTACCGGATCCAGCCTTGCCGCTTTCACTGCGGGATAAATCCCAAAAAACAGTCCTACGCTGCAAGCAACGGCCAAAGCAAGAAAGATCGCCCAGATGGGCACGGACGACGGAAAATGGGCGAGCTGCATGAGGAAGCTGAAGATCAAAGACAAAACTACACCCAGGAATCCTCCAATGCCGGTCAGCGTCATGGCTTCAGTAATAAATTGAAAGCTGATGTCGCGCTTGCGAGCGCCAATGGCTTTGCGCACGCCAATCTCTCGCGTGCGTTCCGTGACTGACATCAACATGATATTCATCACGCCCACGCCGCCCACCAGCAAGCCCACGGAAACCACGCACACCACCAGTTGGAAGATGCCTTTCATGATGTCACGAAACTGAACGCCAAGTTGCTCGGCGCTGCTGATGCCGAACGTGTCCGGCTTATTAGGCGGCACGCGGCGGCGGGTGCGCAGGAGCCCGCGAATCTGGTCTTCCGCAACGCTCTTCATGCCGGGATACGCAGCAGCGATCAGTGCAATCTCATCATCTTGCGGATAATGCTTTTTGTACGTTCGGAACGGAATAAATACTTCCACATCGCCAGCCTGGTTCAGCGTACTCTTCTTCTTGTCGAACACGCCGATCACGGTGTAGAGGTTGCCATCCACCAAGAGCTGTTTGCCTTCGGCCGTTTCATCGGGAAAGAGGCTTTTCTCCGCGTCAAAGCCGATCACCACTACATCCTCGCGATGAAGGTCCTCCTGTTCCGTATAAAACCGGCCTTCTTTCATGCGGCCATTTACAACTTCAGCATAGCTGGAGGTCATTCCACGGAACAGGATATTCGTGAGCTCATGGCTTTTATATCGCGCTGTGCGGATGGGCTGCGGGCCTTGGCCAATGCGCGAAAGTATCTCAATCACCACGTCTTTTACCGCCGGCAACTCTTCCTTGATGGCGATGCCGTCGTCATACGTCAGCGGTTTGCGGGTACGTTCTTCAGGAGACAGGCGGCCAAAGCGGATTCCGGGATCGAACTTTAAGACGAACAAATTGTCAACCCCAAATTCGTTGAGCGAATCCTGCACGTTTTTTTCTACGCCCAGCAGAATTGACGCCACCAGGATTGCGACCATGGTCCCAATCACCACACCAAGCACCGTGAGAAACGAGCGGACTTTGTGGGTGCGGATGGTCTCCAGCGCCATCTTTACGTCTTCCAGAACCATATTGGAGTGCGTCATGCCTCGAACCTCAGCGCTTCAATTGGATTCAGCTTGGACGCTTTGTACGCGGGATAGACGCCAAAGAAGACCCCGATGGCGGTAGAAACAGCCACGCCGATGATCACCCAGCGTATCGGCAGGTCCATGGGGAAAGGAGTCAGTTTTCCAACGGCAAAAGAAATCACGGCGGCAACCAACACTCCCATGATTCCGCCGATCGTTGCCATAACCCCGGACTCAACCAAAAATTGCAGCAACACATCGCGCCGCGTGGCGCCAAGCGATTTGCGGACGCCGATCTCGCGCGTTCTCTCCGTGACGCTGGCCAGCATGATGTTCATGATTACTATGCCGCCGATCACCATGAAAATTCCGACCACAAAGATGGAGCCGCTGGCCAGGGATCCGGTCAGGCTGTTGTAGAGTTCCATGATCGCGGAAGGTTCAACCACGCCGAAGGTATCATCCTGTTTTCCGGCCAGATGCCGGCGTGCGCGCATCAACACGCGTGCTTCGTCTTCGGCGGGCTGCATAAGGTCGGCGGCCGCAGCCTTTACGTTAATATTCATTGACGTGTTGCTGCCATATACCTTGCGCCACGTCTGAATGGGGATGTAAACGAAGCTATCTTGCGACTGGCCGAAAGCGCTTCCCATCTCCTTGGCCACGCCCACCACTTCGTAGGCTTCTCCATCGACGTAAATGGATTTGCCCAGCGGATCAACTCCGGCAAAAAAGCGCTTAGCCACGTCATTACCGATCATCGTCACGTTGGCCCGATGCACGTCATCCGCGTCTGTAACATATCGTCCCAGCACCGGTTCTTCAGTATCAATGCCGCCCATGTTCGCCGTGACGCCGCGGACGTCAATGTCTTCAATCGTCTCGGTTTTGTACTTAACCGTGCCATTGCGCCGCGTCTCCAGCCCAACGGCGTCGGCAAGCCTCATATTGTCCCGGACGTACTCGTAGTCTTCCCAGGTGATATTTTTATTGCTGCGTGAGAGTTTCACGAATTGTTCCGCACTGGTGATCAGAGGAAAGCGCATCACCAGAAAAACGTTGGAACCAAAGTTGGCCACTTTGTCCGCCACGTATTTATTGGCGCCCTGCACCATGGAAACCACAATGATTAAAGTTGAAACGGAGAGGATTACGCCCAGAAGCGTGAGAAAAGATCGCAGCTTGTGCGCGCGCAAAGTTTCCAGTGCGATGAGCATCGGCTCTTTGAGCGAGACACGCCTACGTGCTGACCGTTCGACGTCCTGGTCATTGGTCGCAATCTGCCTCAACGGATTGTTCGCCGGAGCTGAAACTGGAATATGCATATTTAAGCGTATGAACGTGGCTGATGTTTACCTTCGTCTGTATACAAGACGGAAATTCAAGCAGTTGGTTCCATAGTATTAGAAAAATCCTTCTTGTTGGACGTCCCGCAGCACCTTTGGTTTGACGAATGCACCCCGGTCAGCGAGAATAGTGGAGTATCACTGTGGGCCTGTGGCGCAGCTGGGAGCGCGCTTCCATGGCATGGAAGAGGTCGTCGGTTCGATCCCGACCAGGTCCACCAACTTTTCTCACGTGTTCTTTGTTTACGTCATCCAGAGTCGAACAACTCACCGCTTCTACATCGGTTGCGCGGCTAACGCCCAGGAACGTCTGGCCGAGCACAACCGAGGCCAAACGCAATCAACCCGAAACCGGGGACCATGGGATTTGGTCTACACCGAAGTATTCGAGACTCTCGCCGAAGCCAGACGACGTGAATACCAACTGAAGAGTTGGAAGTCTCATCGTTCGATTTCCAAACTCATTGCCCAGCACTCGTGAGCGCGTCCCGGCTCGCCGGGAAGGTCGTCGGTTCGATCCCGACCAGGTCCACCAAAATCCCTCTCAATCTCTGCTCGACTTCCGGTCGAACTCACCGCGACAGCGTTTTTGCCTCTCCCGTTACCATCCCCTCCGGAAGTCCGCTGAGTTCCAGGACTGGCCGGACTTCCACGGTTCCCTTTTGGGCTCCCGGGATTCTCGTCGCGATTTCGAGAGCCTCGTCCATGTCTTTCACATCCACGAGGAAGAAACCGCCCAACTGCTCGCGCGTTTCGGCAAATGGTCCATCCAGGACGGTGCGCTTACCGGAACGCACGCGCACGCTCTTGGCCGTCGCCACCGGGTGCAGTGGCGAGGTCGACAGGAACTGTCCATTCGATTTCAGGTCGAATGCCAGCCCCATGGAATCCTGGTAGCACTGCGCCCGCTCCGGCTCCGTCCACGCGTTCTCGTCGGTGTA